>NZ_JBFBEY010000026.1:0-60748 GCF_040683875.1 Arthrobacter sp. NPDC093128 | reverse complement strand
GGAACTGCTGAAAATGCGAGGTGGCCATGGCAGGCTCTTTCCTCAGGGTGCATGGAGGGCTGCCGCGAGGCAACAGCAGCGTTGCCTCCCGGCCGTGCACAAAGCCGGGAGGGGTTCATTCCTAGGGTTAGGGTCGGGAAGTAGCGTTTCCTGCATCGAATTTACCCCGCGCAGGAGCGGCCGCATACATCTTGCGGGTCACGATCGAGACTCAATTGCCGGGTCTCATCCACGCTTGGCGAGGTGGGCGTCCTCGGTCCCCGGGCGTTATTGGACGGCCGGAGCTGGGGCCGGGTGATCATTTCGCCGTCACGTCGGGGGGGGCCTAGGCAGTGGTCTCGTGTGGCGTCCAATGCAGCGGGAGCTGGGGAGTTGGGTCGCGCCCGTCCCTGAGAGGGTCGTCGATCGACGGTTGACCGGCAAGGGGATGAATGCCTCCCGGCTCAATTCCCGATCGTCCCCGTGGCATGCCTTGACAGTACGAACATTGCCGACGGAAAACTGGGCAGACGCGCTGGACCGGGTGTGAGGAGCGGCCCCCCTCCGCCTGGCCGGCGGGTTGAGAGTTCCTACGTTCGGCGCCATCCCGTGATGATGCGGCCGGTCCAGGCCAGAAGGCTGAGGGACCCGGCGAGGACCAGGAGGGTGGCGAATACGACGGCCTGTCCGAGGAATATCAGCAGGGCCCCCCGAGAGTGCCTGCATAGGTCAGGGACAAGCTCAGCGGCGAGAGGTCGTTCACGGCTGTTCTTCTTCCCGACCGGCGTGGGATTCGTGCGTGGGTTGCGGGATATCAAAGTCCCTGGCGTGCGGTCGTCACGGTGTCGAAGAATGTTTTCGGATCCTCGGAGCCCAGAAGGTCCCGGTGGAATGTGATGGCGTCGACCGGATCGGTGTCGATGAAAAGGATGGCCACTGCCATGGAGTGCACCACCGTGTACCTGGTCGGCCCCTCCACCCAGGACGACATCCCGGTGTACTCTCCGACGTCCAGGCCCTCGCCGAGCAGCCCCTTGGCCGCAAGCAGTTTGTACACTGCGTGCCACGCCCAGTCCAGAAGGTCGTTGATCGCTGCATCCACGGTAGGAGCGCTCATATATTGATGGTGGCACTGGCCGCCCCGTTCGGGTGCCCACACGGTGCGCGTGTCGGGCACGACGCAGAGGTGGATGCCACACGAGTCCGCCAATTGTCCAAAGAACTTTGGACAATTGGGGATGTTTCCTCCGAGTGCCCGGGGTCTTGCGGGTTCGTTCCGCCAGATTGCGGGGAGTACGGATGGGGATACAGTCCGCCAAGCCCGGAAAACCGGTGGGGTCGGGAAGCCCAACCGTAGGGAAGCGGTGGAAGCTCCGAGGATACCTCCCTCCAATTGTCCAGACATCATCTGGACAATTGGAGGCAAACGACAACGGCCTCGAGGAAAGAAGGAGCAGGAAAACCTGGACGAACGGGAGCCGGGATTCGCCCTGGCAGGCCGCCCGGCGCCACGGACAACGCGGCTGCTCATCGTCCGAGCACTTCGAGCACGTCCAAGTCAGTGCGAAGTAGGGCCAGGGTCAGGCTGGATGCCGCGATCCACAGTCCCGCGACCTGGATCCGGGTCGCCTTGCCACTGCCTTGTTCGTTCACCTGAGACCACCTGTTCCTTCCCCCTGGATGATCCAGCGTAGGGTGCGGGGCTGACATGCGGGGAGGCAAAACCAGTCCCGCCGCTGGCTGCGCACAGCATGTCCACCGGCAATGCGGGCGCTGTCAGGGACCTGTGAAGAAGTCCCGTCCCGTTGTCCACCGGAAATCACCGGCGTGTCTGCTCAGCCGGGAGAGTCGGCCCGGGCGTTCCTCGCATCCTGATCTGCGGCACAAACAACGACCGCAGCGTCCGCTACAACCTCGGCCCTAAGGCCGAGGAGACCAACTAGCGGCTCGACCGCGAGAGGGCCGAAAAGCGCCAACGGCAGCAACAGCCGGTACCCGACCTCATGAATATTTCCGCCTCGACAAGCGCCTCCTAACTGGGGCTTGGACGGCAATGCGCATCCTGCTGCGAATGAATCCTGTCAAGCTACGAGACGCTCAGAAGAGGTCCAGGCCTAACAATTTCGTGCCATTGGGTAGATTGCGTGTGGCCACGATTAGTTGACCGGTTATTGACCAGTAAACGTCGGTGTCGATGAGCTCAAGGCTAGAAGGCTGGTCAATCCCGCCGAGAAATAGCGGAGTCTTGTAGCCAACGCACTTGTCAAAGGGCACAGCGTGATGGTTCTCCGACCGCCAGGCATCAAAGAAGTCGGGCAACAGGCACGCGTCTCTGTATTCCATGAGGGCGGAATCGTGGAACGCCGAGAAGACGGCTGGAACTTCCAACGCTTCCCCCGTGCCCGGTTCCAGCAGAAGAACTCCAGGATCAGCCTGGGTGCCCCGGCTAAAGTCCAAGGCAAACTGCCTCCCGAGCCAATCGAAGCGGAAGCACGCGAGGGGCGCCACGTGATCCGGGTAGGCGAGCTGGACGGCCTCCGTTGCCTCCCTCGATGAACTGGCATCGCGGACCCTGTAAAGGCCCTGGTCGAATGTTGTCCGGCCATAGCGAGCGAAGATATCGTGCAGAATCTGAGGACTTGGTACGTCGTCAACAGCGGAGCTTGGGCTTCGATCAGTTGGCGTGTAGTTCTTCGCAAATACATCAAGACCCCCAACTCGTCGAGATGCTGCATGCGAGCATCGACGGAAACGTCTGGACCCTGGGCCATATTCTCACGAATGACATCGGTACTGATTCGATCCAGCCCAGCACGGGAGCGGTGGAGTATGCCATGCGGCTCGCTCAGCGCGATGTGCCGCTAGGCTCACTCACCCGCGCCTACTACCTTGGGCAGTCCATGCTCGTGCGCCGGGGCATCGACGCCGTTGACCAGTTGCAGCTCGAAGACAAAGACCTCCAGATGAACCTCGTGCGGCTCGTCACCGACGTGACGCACAACTACATCGATTGGATTCTGCAATACGTCACCGATGTGCACGTCGCAGAGCAGCAGCGGTGGTGGACAGCGCGTGCGGTGACGAATGCCGCCGCGGTGATGAAGGTGCTGCGCGGCGAGGCGATCTCGGCGGCGGGATTCGAAGCAAAGACGAAGTACTCGCTCGAACAGAATCACGTCGCGTTCATCGCGTGGCTTGAGTTCGGCACGCCCGACACAGAGGACCAGCAACGGATCGATCAGCTGCTGCGGCGAATGGCGTCGATCGTGCACTCGTCGAAACCGCCCCTGATCACCGCCTCAGACCGGTCGACCGCGTGGGCGTGGGCGGCGATGCCGTCCGCCGAGGTTAGCCCAGAGGTGCTGCACCGCCTCTCAGCGTTCGCTGCTTCAGCGGATGCACGGAATGTTCGCGTCGCAATGGGCGCGCCCGGCAGCGGGGTCGCGGGCTTCCGACGGAGTCACGAACAAGCGGCGAAGGCCAGACTCGTCGCTCTCGGCGCGCAGCGCTACCGCGAGGAGCGGCTGGTGGCGTTTGGTGACCCTGACGTGGGGTTCCTATCGCTCATCATGCACGACACGAAGAGCGCCCTCATCTGGACCAGGGAGGTGCTGGGGGACGTCGCACTGCCAGGGGAATCAAACGCGGCACTCCGTGAAACCCTTGCAACCTTCTACGCGAGCGGCGAGAACGTCTCGAAGACAGCTGAGCTGCTTGGCCTCCACCGGAACACTGTACGGCAGCGAGTGGGGCGGTTTGAGGAGGGGCGGGGCACCAAACGCACCAACGGCCTGGAGATCTCGCTGGCGCTCAGACTATTCGAACTGCTGGGGGACGGCAGCTGACCAGCCCTTCTTGCTGGAGCTGCAAGTAACGTGCCGACCGTCACACCTCCACCGCAAAAGGGTCAATTTCATCATGGACCTGCTTCGGACCGACCTGGCCCGTCACGAACAATGGAACAGTATCCGGCGCCAACGGCTCGTTGTGTCATTTTCAGCACCAGCCTGTAAACCGGCTGCCGTGTTCTGGTGAATCCTGGTCGCGAACGCCCTGGGCTTACAGCTACCAGGTTATCCACAACACGCCGGCGACGCGGCAGTACCGATGGCCGGCTACAGAATTCAACCCGCACGCGAGCAAAACACCCGGAGGTCCAATGACTAGTGCCACCAACGATCAGCAAGAAACTTACAAGCGATTTAGCGTCACGCCGATAGCGGCGCCGCAGGACATGAAAGTCGGAATCTCTCGAAACGTCCGCGATGGCATGCATCCGATCAATGGACTAAGGCATGCTCCCGCCGGAGACACCACCGGCTGGTATATCTGGGCCGACGAAGAACCTTCGTCCCCGTACATGTATCCCATATAAGCGATTGGTGCCCTAACGTCCTGTCCTACCGTGCATTGCCTCCTGGCTGGCGGTTCCTACTCGCCCCCGGACACGAGGACGTCTGGTTCGACTCCTCGATACTTCACCCCTGAAAAACGGTCAGGTCGCCTTAGCTAATTTGGCTGGCCGAGCGTTGAGATTAGGACTCAGCCGGATAAGTGCAGTTCCCGCCTGAATCCGGCGAATCACATATGGTGCGAATTCGACGGACTTCGATACCGCCGCCCCGCCGATAACCGGCCACTCCCGCGATTCCGTAGGGTTTCGGGTAGAAGCGGTGCGCTCCAGCGTAACCGGACGCAACGGCTGCAGGGAGATTAAGGCTCGCCCGGCTGAGCTTCAGTTGGCTGCTGAGCGTTCTCTGTAGGCTCGTACGTTGGCGCGGTTTCCGCAGAGCTTTACGTCGTGCCAGACACCGCTGTTGTTGTTGGAGCGGTCGTAGAAGACGACGTCACACGTCTCGCTCTTGCATGACTTCATGCGCCGCAGGACGCCTTCGAGCTGGCCTTGGTGGCAGATGAGCAGCAGCGCCGTTTCGAAGTACTTCCAGCCCTCCCCGTCGGGCCGGAGCTCGAGACCTCGAGCGGAAACTGTCATCAGGGGACGATAGGTGGGGTTGTCCCGGCCGGGTTCGCTGGCGGGTTCAGAGTAGGAGTGACCAAAGAGGCCTTCGAACAGCTGGTCCCTGAAGGCCACCAGAGCTTTCCTGTCGTTTTCGGTCAACCTTGGCAGGATTTTGGCCCAGCCCAGTTCGTCGGTCGAGCTCCATTGTTCAAGCACCTGGTCGGCCCATTCCTGCGCGGATTCCAAGGTGGCGAGCAGGTCAGGGGGAGCTAAGGTTCCCTCTGTGATGGTGTTGAGGAAGTCCTGAACGAGACCGAGGTTTCCGGGCGCGACAGACAGCCCGTATCGGGTTGTAGCGGGCCAAGCCATGTAGCGTCCGGATCCTTTGGGCATGTTGAGCAGTTCTCCTTAGTCTACTTGTCCTGCATTAGGTGCTTGGTGAACCATTGCAGGGCTGCACCGGAGGTCGCTTCGAATTCCCCGAGGTAGGCGTCAAAGTGTCCTCCGGGGAAGACCAGCAGCTCTTTGGGTGGGAGTGCGCGCTGGTAGGCCTCCAGTGCCAGGTCAGTGGGGGTCACGCGGTCGTTGTCCCCGACGATCATCAGAAGAGGCGTCGGTGAGACGCGTCCGATGAAAATCCCAGGCTCATATGCGCGTGCTGCTCTTGTTGAACGTACGGTGACGTTGTTCTCCCAGAGCCCGTCGGGGATGGGTTGCAGGTAGAACGATACGGCTTCCGGATCGGTGTAGCTTGCCGGGACGGTCCCGTCAGAGACCAAGGCAATACGGTGCGGTTCCTCACCCGCGAGCTGTGCCTGGTCATCGGCCGCGAACGAGGCCTCCAATGCTGCCAGTTTTTCCGGGGTCACCCGCCGGAGTCCTTGCTGATACCCACTGATGGTAGGGACCTGCGAGACGACTGCCTTTAGCCGGGGTTCGGTGGCGCCGAGCACGAGTGCATGGCCTCCCGAGTAGCTCGAGCCCCACAGGCCGATCCGTTCCTGATCGACTTCCGGCCGTGATTGGAGGTAAGTGATGGCCCTGCGCCAATCTTCGATCTGCTGCCAGGGATTGATGTCCTGACGGGGTGTTCCGCCGCTTTCTCCGAATCCCCGGTGATCGTGGAAGAGCACCACGAAACCGGCGTTGGCAAAGGCTTCAGCATAAGGCAGGGCGCCCTGTTCCTTGACCCCTCCGTACCCCATGGAAAGTGTCAGTGCCGGATGCGGGCCATCACCTGTCGTGGGAATGTAAAGGTTGCCCCGGAGCTCAACGTTGCCGTCGGCACGAAAGCCGACCCGTTCGATAGTGTACTTATCCTGGATTTTAGTCATTTGCGCGGAAGTGTCCTGATTCTAGTTTGCCTTGAGTGCGGCGGTTCATTTCACCGGAGAACTCCAGAATGGCTGCGAGGGGGCGGTGGCTGATTGAGATGTGCTGGATGAGTCCTTCCTCATTCCGGGTGAGTACCGTCACGCCGGAGAATTGGACTCCGGAGGCGCCTGTGGCTTCCCATTCCACGTAGGTCCGGGGACCGTTGGTGGCTTCATGGGTGAACCGAAGGTCTTTGTAGTAGTTGCTGGCCGTCGACATCACGGTGTGTACGTCGGAGCGGCCTTTGACAGGGACCAGAAGGGCCGCTGCCTCAAGCGCAACGTCATACGCGAACGCTCCTCCGAAGGCTTCCTCGGATTTGGCTGCGAATGCGCCGGTCCAGCTTTCCTCGGCGACTTCGTTTGTTTTGATGCTGTTTGTCGGGTTCATTGTCTGTGATGCCTTTTTCTTAGGTGCGTTGCGTGGCTTATTCCTAGGCCTTCACCCGGTCAAAGGAGCGGGCGAAGTCTTCCACGATCCGCGTAACCTCTTCGGGCTTCTCGAGGTGGGGGAAGTGTCCGGCGTCGGCGATGCCGACCAACCGGGCGTTTGCGAAGCGCGGAAGCACACCAGCGTCGATCACTTCCTGGGTGACGAATGGGTCACCAGTACCCCTGACGATAAGGGTGGGTCCGGCATAGGCTGAGGAAGTGGCCCCGGCGGTATCGCCGTTGTTCCAGGCATCGAACACCTCAGCGACCACGGCGGGGCGAACTGCAATTCCGGAGGCAAGCAAGGTTTCAAGAGCACGCGGGGTGAGGGACACCGAGACGCCGAGTCGTCCCTGCCGTTGCGCGTCGGCGTCGCCTCCCAGGGAGCGGAAGGAGTTGGCCGCGTCCCCTGCGAGGTGGACGCCCGCGAGGGGGACCGGCGTAAGCAGCACCAGTCCTGCCACCCTTCCGGGGCGCGCGGCGGCTGCGAGTTCGCTCAGTTGGGCCCCCATGCTTTGCCCCACGAGGACCACCGGATTGTCGGAGCGGTCGATCTCGGCGATCACCGACTCGGCAAGTCGATGGAGCGTGAAGGGTCCTTCATCGTTCAAGTGCGCGCCGGAACCGGGCAGGTCAAGGGCAACCGCTTCGAAGTCTTCTCCGAGGAGGGACCGAACGTCGTCCCAGGCGGTCCCGTCATCGAGGAATCCGTGAACGAGGACGATCTTGGTCCGCGACGCTTGGTTCTGGTTATTGGACATGCGTAGTGACTCCTTTGTCATCAGGTGTGCAGTTATTGGGTTGGGAAAAGCGTCCAGGAAAGTGCTTGAAACCGGTTCTAAAGCGTGCGGCTCAAAAGTCCTACTGCGCCATACCAAACGGGCCCCGGATTCATGCGGAAGGGGTGACGGCGCATGATGGTGTTGTAGTACTCCTCCGGGCTTGATGCCGTCGCGAGAAGGTGCTGCGCGTCCTTGAGGTAGGCGCGCGTTTCTTCGATGCTGGCGGGGTCATCCGATGCGCCGGGGGCCTTATGTCCCGCGACGACGAACTTGGGCTTCAGCGCTGCAATGGTGTCAAGCGCCGCGAGCCAGGAGGCGAATCCTTCTTCGGATGATTCGAGCACATACTGGTGGACCCCGTTGTAGACCGAATCGCCTGCTACGACGAGCTCCAGCGACGGAACCCACAGGGCTGTTGTGTCGTCGGTGTCGGTGTGCCCGAGCTCGATCGGAACCAGCCGGTTCCCCTCAATTTCGAAACCGTCAGCGGGAACCGCCTCGGCGATCAGGGGTGACGGCGGGACGAGCCCCGGGAAGACTGCATCCCAGAGCTTCTCGCGACCGACGGTCGCTTCGTGCTCCATGCGGCCGAGGGTGCCCGGTGTTGCATAGACCGTCACGCCGGGGAAGCTGGAAAGCAGCTCTCCAACGCCCAACCAGTGATCGCCGTGAGCGTGGGTGATGTAGACGTACCGAAGTGTCTTACCCGAGTCCTGAATCCAGTTACGTACGCGCTCGATCTGCCCGAAGGTATAGGGGACGTCAACCAGTACGGCGTCATTTTCTCCGGAAATCAATGTGATCGACAAGGGTGAGGAGACTATCGCCTCGCCGCTGGGAAGCCGTTGGTCTCCGGCACGCGGAGTGCCGTCGAGCACCAAAACTTCATAGGACAGATTTGTCATTGGTTGTTGTTCCGTTCCGTATCAGGGCACTAACTCAATGTTGTAATATTCACACAGGCGATGCCTATTACACAAGTCCTTGGGTTCGATTCCTCCGCAGACATGTGCCTGTCTAGCTGCGGTACCAATCGGCGATTTTGCGGACAGTCTCGTCTGCTACGGCGGAACGTCCGGCCGAAATTGGAAAGATGTGCTGCTGTCCGTCGGCAACGGAAAGCGTAACGTCCACGCCGGCTGATTTAGCCGCGTCGTTCAGCCTGGTGGCATTGTCAAGGAGCATTTCGCCTGATCCAGCGGTGATGTACAGCTTGGGGAAGCCGTCGAAGTCGGCGTGCAGCGGATTCGCCAACGGGTTTTTCGGGTTCACTGTGTCGCCGAGGACTCCCGCAACCATGCCTTGCAGCAGTGGGAGCGAGAACAGGGCATCAGTGGCATCGTTGGTGACGATAGTTTCACCGCTGTTCTCCATATCCAGCCATGGAGAGAAAACGATGACGCGGCCGGGAAGCGGGAGCCCTTTGTCCCGAAGGGCCAAAGAGGTTGCGATCGCCAGGTTCCCGCCGGCTGAATCTCCGATGGACGTGATGTCCTCAGGCCGGACGCCCCGTTCCAGCAGGGCTTCGTAGACCGCGACGCTATCTTCGAGGCCCGCGGGGTGCGGGTTCTCCGGAGCCAGACGGTAGTCGGGGACAAAGGCAGTCACACCGAGTGCCTTTGCCACGTGGCCTGCCACTTTTCGGTAGCTGGCGGCGGAACCGACCGCAAATCCGCCTCCATGTGTATAGAGCAGGACCCGTGAGGTGTCCGCATCCTCGGGCAGGGCCCAGATGCCGGCCACCGCTCCCACTGCCTCCTCTTTGTAACTAACGTCTTCGGGTTCCTTGGTGGCCTGGTGCAATTCGTCGAAGATGCTGCGCAGTAGTCGGGTTGTCATGCCGGGCGTGGTCGCCATGATTTCCGACCAGTCGGTGTAGAGCTCCTTGAGCAGGTCGCTATCAGTCAGGTTTTGCGGCGATGCCAATTCGCTTGTGGAGATCATCCAAATACTCCTAAATGCTTTTCTGTGTTTACCAGCGTCCTTGCCAGTAATGTGCAGGGTGCGCCTTGGTGGCGCCAAGCTTTTGCGCTGCCCGGTTTGGCCACTGCGGATCACCTAGGGCGGCCCGCGCAATGGAGACCCCGTCAGCTTGACCGGTTACGAGTATCTGTTCGGCCTGGCCCGCTTCGGTGATCTTACCCACAGCGGTCACAAAGGCATCGTCAGGCAGCGACTGCTTGACGGCTTGGGCCAGTGGAACCTGATAGCCAAACCCGTTCGGGCCGTAGTATGGGCCGATACCAGCACTGGACAGGTCAAAGGCGCGCATGCCGTGGGAGTAGAGTTCTTGGGCCAATTTGATGGTGTCCGCCGTACGCCACCCGTCCTCGACCCAGTCTTCACCGGAGAACCTGATGCCCAGCGCCTTGTCGTCCGGCCACACTGCTGCAACGGCGTGCACGATTTCGCGCAGGTAGCGGGTGCGGTTTTCCCAGCTGCCACCATACTGATCGGTGCGTTTGTTCGACAATGGGGAAAGGAACTGGTGGATCAGGTACCCGTGGGCGGCGTGGATTTGAATCATGTCAAAGCCTGCTGCATCGGCTCGTTTGGCGGCCTCAGCCCAGGACTGAACGGAAACGGCAATTTGCTCTTTGGTCATTTCAACGGCTGGTTCCAAACCGTAGATGTCACTGGGTGTGGACGTGACGGTTGCCCAACCGCCCATGTTTTCCGGGATGCTTCCGACTTTGCCCTCGGTTTCGAGGTCCTTTAGCCAGCCGTAGGTCGAGGCTTTCGCACCAGCGTGGGCCAACTGGATAGCGATAGCCGCACCGTGCGAATGCACATAGTCGGTGATGCGCTTCCAGCCGGCAGCCTGTTCGTCGTTCCAGATACCGGCGTCCCTGTCGGAGATCCGACCTTCAGCCGTTACTGCAGCGGCTTCGGTAACGATCAGGGAAAACCCGCCATTGGCCATCGAGCCAAGGTGTACCAGGTGCCAGTCAGTCGGCACACCGTCAGTCTTGTCGATGGCGTACTGGCACATGGGGGCCAAGACGACACGGTTCCGCAGTGTCAAGCCGGAGCCGGACCGGGTCGGAATAGTCACAGGCGTGAACAGAGCAGTTGCGTCTGCGGGCATTTGTTGCCACTTCTTATCACCCTCGACGAGTGCTCTGTTCTCCTGGCCTCGACCCTGCAGCTTCGCATCCTCGGCAACCGTCCGGTCAGCGGATACCCCGCTCCTGGTGGTGTCGTTATCCCATTCAGCTTCAACAGTTGCGATGTCGTTATCAATCAAAGTCTGCTCAGTCATTTGTTTGGGCTCCCTTGCTCAAAATGGCTTCATCCGCGCCCATAGAAGCGGCGGACGGTTTCTTGACTACTGCTACTGCTTTCTAAAAACTCTGAAGATTCATTAGTGACCTTCTCTGGATCAGGGCACTAACTCGATGTTGTAATAATCACATAGGTGATGCCTATTACACAAGTCTTTGAGGACGATTTCCTCCGCATTGTGAGGACCTGTTCAGGAACGGTCACCCTCAAGGCGTCTCCGGTCAACAGCCCCTTGCGGGAGAAACCAACCGGAAGAAAACCTGACGCAGAGTCCGGTTCTGGCGTTCAGGATGCGCGGTGGAATGCCTTGCCGTTGACCCGTTGTGCGGCGCCCACCCTATCCAGGTAGGGGGTGATGCCTCCGAGGTGCATGGGCCGGCCGGCGCCTGTGATCATGCAGAGGTCGATGTCCTCAGCGGTTAGGACCACGTTGTCTTCCAGGATGAGTCCGATTTCCTGAGCGAGCGCGTCCTGCACGCGGACCAGGACGTCCGTGGAGTGGCTTGGGGTCTCCCCGAATGGGCAGCAGGTCCCTTGCGCTTGGTGATCTAGTCGATCAGCCGGATCGGAGCACCTGCCTGGAATGCGGCGATGTCCTCGACCGCGTCCTGGTAGAAGATCTTGTACAGGTCGCGGGTGACGTATCCGATGTGTCCTGTGAGCAGTGCATTGGGTAGCGACCGTAACTGATGGTCTGCGGGCAGCGGCTCGGTGTCGAAGACGTCGATCGCGGCCGCTCGGATCCGGCCGTGGAGCAAAGTATCAACGAGCGCGACCTCATCGACCACCGGTCCGCGCGAGGTGTTGACCAGGATCGCTGAAGTCTTCATGGCCCCCAGTTCCGCTGCAGTGACTAGCCCACGCGTGCGACCGCTCAGAACCACGTGGATCGACAGTACGTCGCTCTCCGTGAACAATTGTTCCTTAGTTACTGCTCGGACGCCGTGCTCGGCGGCGGTTTCAGCGGTTAAGTTCTGACTCCATGCGATGGTGTTCATCCCAAAGGCCCGTCCCACCCGGGCCACTTCGGAACCGACGCGGCCCAGACCTAGGATGCCGAGGGTCTTGCCGAACAAGCCGTCACCGACCGATACCTGCCAGCCTCCTTTGCGCATGGACTCCACCTCGTCGGACAGATTTCTTGCGGCAGCGAGGATCAAAGCCCATGTGTGCTCGATGGTGGGGTGCGACTCGTACCCCGTCCCGCAAACAGTGATGCCAAGTTTTCGCGCGGCAGCAACGTCGATGACGGAGTTAGCCGGGCCGGTACTCACGAGGAGCCGAAGGTCAGTCAAGCGCTCCAGGACCTCGGCCGCGAATCCTGTCCGTTCCCGCATGGCCACGAGCACATCGAACCCGGCGAGGCTACGGACCGCATCGTCGGCGTCGGCGAACGGCTTGGTGAAGACACGCACTTCAGCGGAAAGCGACCCCCAATCAGCTAGGCCAGTTGCGACATTCTGATAGTCGTCGAGAATCGCGATCTTTATACGCTCAGTCATTTCTGGCGGTCTCCGCTTCCTGCGTAGTTAGCGATATAGGTCCGAGGACCGTTCGTGGCTTCATGGGTGAACTGAAGGGCTTTGTAGTAGTTGCTGGCTGTCGAGGTGGCGCTCCGTACATAGGCGCGGCCCTTGGACTGGGACCAGGAGGGCCGTCGCCTCAAGTACAACGTCTGCGAAAATGCTTCTCCGAAAGACTAGGAATTGGCCGAGAACGCGCCGGTCCAGCTTTTCTCAGAAACTTCGCGTTTGATTTGGTTTGTCTTTGTCTCTTATTCCTCCGCCGTGTGCCTCGATGACGCTGTCGAGAGGTCCGGTCATATTCTGAGCCTTGTCTAATTCTGCTCCTCAAGACAACGCCGCAAATCGTATCGATGCTCTGTCTGTATCGTTCGAGGGCCCAGTGGTGGGGGAATCGGCTGCTGCGCTATCGACCATCATCACTACGAGGCCATCAGGCCGCCGTCGACGAGCAGGATGTGTCCGGTCACAAAATCGGAGGCGCGCGATGAAAGGAAAATCACGGGCCCGATCATGTCCTCGACATCACCGATGCGCCCGAGCGGAGAGAGTCCCTCGAAGAACTTCACCTGGTCCGGTTGATCCGTTATTGCTTTGATGAACGGTGTGCGCACCAGGGACGGTGCGATAGCGTTGACGCGGATGTTCTGCGGCCCCCATTCAACCGCCAGCGACCGCGTCATGTTTACGACAGCACCCTTGGTGGCCTGGTAAGCCAGGTTCGGGTACCACCCGCCAGACAGCCCCAGCGCCGAGGCGGTATTGACGATCCTGCCACCGCCACCGGTAAACATGATCGCGGCCGCGGCTCGGGCGGCGAGCATCGATCCAGTCATGTTCACCGCGATCACCAACTGCCAGTCCGCCATGGTGAGCTCAGTGGTCTTCACGCGCCGGTTGACGCCGGCGTTGTTGAAGAGCACGTCGAGTTTGCCGTGCTCGTCGGCGATCCGAGCGAAACCGTCGATTACGGATGCCTCGTTCGTGACATCGATAGCGACCGCAGTTGCGCCATGACCGACTTCGGCGGCGGCCGATTCGGCGGCCTCCTCGTTGGCGTCAGTGATGATGACGGTCGCGCCGACATCGGCATATGCCGCGGCCAACGTTTTGCCGATGCCGCTCCCGCCGCCTGTGACGACGACGACGTCGCCGTCAAGGCGGAAGCGATCGGTTGTCTCGTTCATGGTGTAATTTCCTTATCGACGCGATTTAGTTGAGGGTGTTGTCGGCCAGCGCTCGCGCCTCCCGGCGACGTGACGCGACCCCGAGCAGGATCATTGCGATCGTTCCTATGAGGAGCGGGAAGCCGATTGCGAAGAAGATCTGCCCGGTGCTCCAGCCGAGGGAGAGCATGACGCCGCCGACAATGCCGCTGACAATGGTGCCGATGCGACCGAAGCCGTGCATCCACGAAACGCCCGTACCGCGGGCCCTTGTTGGGTAGACAAGCGCGGCAAGCGCGTTAACGCCCGTGTTCGTCGCGGGGAGGAACAGTCCCCACGCGAAGGCGGCCACCAAGAGGCCGGAGAATCCGAGCGTGAACGCCGCGACAGCCCAGATTGAGAGGGAACCGAGGCTAAACATGACACCGAGCACTCGGAAACTGCCGAGCTTGCCCATGGCGAAACCGACGAGCAGCGAGCCCACCGTGCCGCCCCAGCCGTACATTGCGACGATCACCCCCGCGTCAGCGGCGGTCAGCCCATAGGCTTTGATAATTAGCGGCAAGTAGTTTACGAGGAGGTAGGTGACCGAAAGTCCAATGAAGTAGCAGACCCATAGCAGGATGCTCGAAGCCAGGAACTGCTTGGAGAGCACGACTCGGACGCCGCCCTCCCTTACAGGCTCGGTGCGATCGATGCCGAGGTTAATGTTCTCAACGTCAGCGGATGGCGAAATTGCCTGGAGAGTGCGCTTGACCGTCTCGGGGGAGCGTTCCTTGAGCGCCAGGAAGGTAAGCGACTCCGGGATTTTCCACGCGAGGAAGGGGATGATCGCGAGCGAGAGTATCCCGGCAGTGACCAGGAGCGCCTGCCATCCGAGGGTCGGAACGATTGCGGCTGCCAAGTAGCCGCACAGGATCACACCGAAGGTGAATCCGGAGAAGGCGATGGTGATGAGAGTGGAACGTCGCGCGGCCGGCATAAACTCGGCGACAAGAGTGACGATTGTAGGCAGGACGGCGCCGAGGCCCAGGCAGGCCAACAAGCGGGCTGCGCCAACCATCTCAACAGTCTGCGATGCGGCACCGAGAAGCGTGAAGACTGTGAACCATGCGGTCCCCACCAAGATGATTGTCCGTCGTCCGAAGCGGTCGGCGAGGGGGCCACCGAGAATCGCGCCAATGGCCATACCCACTACACCGAAGGTAACCACTGCGGTAATCGCGGCAAGGGGCGTCCCCCAGTTGGCCACAATCTGCGGATAGACGAAACTCCACGCCTGGACGTCGATGCCGTCGAGGGTGATCACCAGGAACGCCAGGACTACGATGGACCAGCGTCGTCTTCCGACGGGTTGCGAGTCGAGGAAGCCCTGGATGTTCGTCTTCGCGGAGATTTTATCAGCGGTAGCCACGATCGGCGAGGTTGGATCAGAGGTAGCCACGATCGGCCTTTCTTGGGATCAACATTGACCCGGTAGATGTGTGTGAGGGAACGTCTAACTGGTGGGTGAGGTGCACTGCGGATCCGTTAGAGGATGGAACGGCCGCCGTCGATCACGAGTGTTTGACCGGTGATGTAGGAGCCAGCCGGCGAGGCGAAGAGCAGGACAGCACCCACCACCTCTTCAGGTTCTGCGATGCGCCCGAGGGCGGTCTTGCCCGCTGCCACGTCGCCTCGTGCGTCGTCGTCCCAGATGGCAGCGGCGAATGGTGTGCGCACGATCGAGGGCGCAATGCTGTTGATTCGGATGCCGCGACTGCCCCACTCCGCCGCGATGCTTCGAACGAAGGCGTCCGTGGCCGCCTTGCCTGCGCCGTATGCGCCGAGCGAAATGCTGGCGCGAACTGAGGCAATGCTTGAAGTTGTGACGATGGAACCGCCGCCGTTGTTCGACATCATCGGCAGGAAGCCGCGCATCAGCTCGAAGTTGTTGAGGACGCCGCTGAAGAGGCGGTCGAGTTCTTCGCGGGTAGTTTGTTCGATCGGGCCCATTGGCGCAAATGGCGTGGCATGCGCAATCAGGATGTCGATGGGTCCGAATTCGTCGGTGACGGCGGCTGGGAACGAGCGCACGTTATCCGAACTTGAGAGGTCGCAAATTGTGCCCGAGACCTCGATACCGTCGCTGGCCAGCGTCTCGACCGTGCTACGAACATCTCCGGCGTCGAAGCTCGAGATGATGGTGTCTGCCCCGTGCAGCGCAAAGGCTCGAGCGATAGCAAGTCCCATACCGGAGGTTGCTCCGGTGATCACGGCGCGCTTGCCGCGGAGTTCGAAGGGGCTGCCGGACGCGATGGCCCCCTGGTTCAGTGAGCGCATTGGCACGGAGAGTTCCTGTCGTCGTTGAGGGATTGGAGCGGGCTTGTGGCCGCTCGCGATGGCTGAGTATCCATTGCCGGTGGATGTTGTAGGTGAGGTGGAAGTCTCCATTGAATTCCAGTCCTGTCTAAATGGAGGAGAAGTGATAGAAGGGGGTTTCAGACCGGGCGGCCGGTCGGGAGCCCGGGTCCTAGATGACGTGGCGACCGCCGTCGATCATCAGGGTGGTGCCGGAGATGTAGGCTTCTGCTGGTGTACGGAACAGCGGGGCGGCCCCGACGACTTCGTCGGGTTCGGCAATGCGTCCGAGTGGGATCTTTGCGCTGAGCCGGCCCTCGTTCTCCCCGTCTTGCCAAAGCGCCTGGGAGAATCCAGTACGGACGATCCCTGGGGCGATGCTGTTAGCGCGGATGTTGCGCGGTCCCCGTTCGGCGGAAATGTTCCGCACGATGGAGTTCGGGGCGGCCTTGGCTGCTCCGTACTCCCAGCAGCGGGTTGGCTTCGATGGAGGCCATGCTGGAGGTGACAACTATGCTGCCGCCGCCGTTACTCGCCATTCCAGGCAGGAATCCACTTGTCAGGTCCAAAGTGTTCTGTATCCCTTAGGTCACAGGTTGATGCCTTCGACGGCGGTGTCTTGGCTGCTCATTCCCCGACCGCGGAGTCAAGGTCCTGCTGGATGTTGCTGGAGATGATCGTGCGGGCGCCGCAGGCATGAAAGCCCTTGGCGATGGTCAGTCCCATTCCCAGCGTGGATCCGGTGACCAAAACTGTTTTCCCCGACATGTCGAAGGGGATCGGGTCACTTCAGGCCGCCGTTTTCCTGGTCCCGGAGAAACTTTAGGACATGTTCGCTGAAGGTTTCCGGGTACTGGAACAGTGAGGCGTGTCCGGAGTCGGGGTAGATGATCAGCTGGGCATTGGGAATGCGCTGGGCCATTAGGAAGGAGTTCGGGGTGGGCACCATGACGTCGTTGGAACCATTGACGACCAGGACCGGGTGCTGGATGTTTTCCAGCTCCGGCAAGGTGGAGCCGTTGCCTTCCCACCAGTCAACGATGGCGGCGCGCAGTTTCGCGCCGGCCTCGGCAGTGACGTTGGCGCGTTCGGGACGCTCGGGGGTGTATATGCGTTCCATGTAGGCGCGGGTTGCGGCTTTGCCGGTCGGCTTCCCGTTGAACCACAAGGCCTGGAAGGTGAGTTCCGGGTCACGTACTGCATTCACCCAGTGTTCGACGTCCGGCCCGGGGTAGGTGGCTCCTTCGCCGCCGCCAGGACCGGTACCTACGAGGATGACGTTCCGGACCAGCTCCGGCTCGGTCAGGGCGATGCGCTGGGCGATGTACCCGCCCATTGAGAAGCCCAGCAAGTCGGCCTTCTCAATACCAAGCGTCTTGATGAACTCGACGGCGGTCTTGGCCATCTCGGTAATGTTGGCCCCAACCTCACCGTCGCTGAATCCCACGCCGGCGTTGTCGAAGGTGACCACGTGGCGCTCCTGGGAGAGCAGTTCGATGACAGCAGGATCCCAGTCGTCGATGCTTCCGCGGAACCGGCTGAACAAAACCAGCGGAACGCCCGACTGGTCTCCGAATTCGCGGTATGCCAGCTGTGTGCCGTCAACGTCGACGGAGGTCACAGGGGTGGCAGCGTACAGAGAAGACATGTCTTTCCTTTCAGATTGGGAATGCATGGGGGGTGCCCGTCAGATCGCGGTGACTACATTTTCGATAGTTACTCGAGTGGTTACTACGTTTTCAGTAGTCAATGGTGATGCATGCCACAATATTCCGTCGCAGCGCGGCTGTCAACGGTTAGATTCAGCATTCCGCAGGTTGGCTTTTGGTGCTTAGTGGAGTGGAAGACCAAGGGGGAGCCGGTGCGGTGGCAACGGCGGGCCACACGCCGCCAAGCGCCAACATCCTCAATAGCGCGTTGTTGCGCGGCAGGAGCCCTCGCAGGCCCTGGTGATACCTCGGTGGCGGAGCCAGCGGCCGTATCCCGCAGGCGCTGCCGGCCAGCACTAAATTGACGAGACCGCGCCGCTGCATCCGCGAACTTTCCTATTTTTCCACCCAAGGCATCGAAAGGTCGATATCAGAAACCAGGTTACCGCCGCCGAAGCTCATGTTCTCCAACGGAATGGCATACATAAGCAAAGTTATATCGTCTTGGTCGACACCGGCCCGTTCCACTGCGTATCGCGTGACCAACTCGGCGAGCTTGCGCTTCTGCTCGATCGTTCTGCTGTCGCCGAAGGTCACGGTCACGATCAGGCTCCGGTCGGATCTCTTTTGGGTCGGGAACGTCGGGTGGATGAAGAGCTCATCCTCGCGATGCTCGCTGATGATGACAAAACGATCATCCATGGGCGTTTCCATCGCTTCATGAAGCGCAAGATTCAAGGCGTCGGCAAGACCTCGCTTCTCCTCGCTTGAGAATTTTTGAGCGGGAATATATGCGTGGAATATGGGCATAAATTTTTCCTTTGTAGTTGTTCAGCTTGATAGCGTCGACGGTGGAACTTCTAGCGAGTTAACAATCGCCGGGAATATGGCCTTGAGGGCGCCACCGCTGCCAAATATCGTGATTGGGAATGCGCGGGCGATGCCCGCCAGATCGCCATGGCTACATTTTCGATAGTTACTGGACTGGTTACTACGTTTTCAGTAGTCAATGGTGATGCATGCAATATTATTCCGTCGCAGCGCGGCTGTCAATGGTTAGATTCAGCATCCCGCAGGTTGGCTTTTGGTCCTTAGAGGAGTGGAAGACCAGGGGGCCGGTGCGGTGGCAACGAGTTTTCCGCTGGCATCGGTCACGATGCTTCCGCGAAGGTCACGCGGCTTCCCGGCTTGGATGTCGACACATGTCAGCACGCCGCTGCCCACGTGCACGGGGCGAGTTAATTGACCTTGAATTAGATGGAGGTGTAGCCCCGGCCTTGGGGTGTGGCCTGCACAGCCGAAGGCCGAGTCCAGCAAGGTTCAGACCGGACCGCTGTGGACGGCGCCGATGGGGTGGTAGCGGGATTCATTGGGGTGGCAAGTGAAGGCGACCTTGCCCGCTGCCGCCTCGACCAGTGTCATCTTCAGCTGTTCGCACATGGGCGGAGGCGGCTGCTCTCTGCCGGTCATTGAGTGCAGGTAGCGAGGGCGCTCATTGTCGGCATGGCGGTGCTGATGGCGGGTCGCGCCGCTCGATGAGTCGTTTGTGCTCGGCCACGACTGTTTTTTCGTCCTGCAATGTCCGGCCGTAGATGCTGTTCGGGCGCGATGCGCCGGCTACCGGCTACCGGCTGGAGGCGCCTGGCGCGGCGGCTACGGGCTCGCTGAACCAGCGGGATATGACGCTCCGGGCATAGCCTGAGACCGTGATGGGGTCAGCGGCCTCGGGCCTGGGGGCGTGTTCGTATCCCCAGTTATCCAAAACCTTGATCAGCACCTCGAGCTCCTTGCCGGCGGAGGTCAGCTTGTACTCGAACCGCGGAGGCTTTTCGTTGTACAGGGAGCGCTCGAAAATGCCCGAGTCCACCAGAGTGGCCAGCCTCTTAGACAAAACCGTAGGCGAGATGGAGAGACTTTCCAGGAATTCGTCGTAGCGGCTCTTGCCCCTGAAGACGGCGTCCCGGATGATCAGCACGCTCCATTCGTCACCGATGGCTTCGAGAGCATGGGCGACGTTGCATTTCATTCCGTCAAAGCTGCTTCGGTTGCGCATTGTCCCACGCCTTTCTAGGGTCGACTCAATCACTGATCTAGCGAACTAACTCCTGAGTTGATAGTTATCATACCCGAGGGGATCGAATTCAGTTCGGAGTGAGGTTTGGGCCGCACGATGAGCCTCAGTCGAAGTCTCGGACCAGGCGGCCGGGCGGCGCCGCACCGGGTCCGGCTTTCCGCTCATTTGTGGCCAGGTTCCTTAAGGCGCAGATTCGCAAGGTCCCTCGCGCACGATGGATGCGCTTTCGCGTCCGCTGTCCTGCAGGGATTCCCTTCTTGCTCCGGCAATCCTCCTAGAGCGTCGGTTGCAACTGATGTTGTGACCCACCGCTTGCTTCGACCCTATGCTCCGAGCACAGCCTCCAGCAACCCGGGGAATCGAGCGTCCAGGTCCGAGCGTCGGAGCGTCAACTGGCGGTTGCGCCCACGCAACTCGCTGGTGATGACGCCGGCTTCCCGCAGCACTTTCACCTGATGCGAGCGGGTGGACTTGGGGACGTTCGCACCCAGCGACGAGCAGTCGACCATGTCCAGTGGTCCCCCCGACAGCTGACGTACCAAAGCCAGTCGCGCCTCATCGCTGAGAGCGAAGAGTACGAACGTCAGCTCGATGTCCTCACGGGCCGGGTGGGGTAGCTTTGTAGACTCGATCATAGTTCGATAATAGTTGAACCATAGGGAGTATGTGTTGTACCCTCCTTTGATGGTTCCAAATAATTCGAACGTTCTGGAAGTTGGCCGCGCTGTAGGTGTCGAGCGTTCGACACCTACTGACACCAGCGGACCGCGTAAGCGCTGGGGCTTTCGTCTCGCACTGTTCGCCACCACAGCGATGATGGCAGGCGCCAGCGCTCCATCGCCTTTCTACCCGGTCCTTCAGGCCAAGTTCGGATTCGCGCCGGTCACGATCACGATGGTGTTCGCCGTCTACGCAGTAGCGCTTCTTGCGCTGCTGCTCGTCGGCGGATCGTTGTCTGACCACGTGGGCCGGCGCCCCGTCCTATCGGCTGGCTTCGGGCTCTTGGCCATCAGCGTGTTTCTGTTCTGGCATGCAGACACTGCCCAGGCATTCATCGCCTCCCGTATCGTGCAGGGAGGTGCCAGTGGACTGCTGCTTTCTGCCCTTTCGGCCACGGTGGTCGATTTGGAACCCAGTCATAAGCCCGGATCCGCCGCTGCTTGGAACTCGGTGTCGGCAATGGCCGGCTTGGCGGTTGGCGGGCTGGTTGCCGGATTCGTCCTATTTGTCTTCGAAGATGGCGGGGCAACGATGGTATTCGGCACCCTCTTGGTGACGTACCTGCTGATCGCAGGTGCCATCTGGTGCCTTCCCGAGACATCCCCGCGGCATGATGGAGTGTGGGCGTCATTGCGGCCACGAGCGTCCCTCCCTCGCAATATGCGGAAAGCGTTCCTATTTGCCGTACCGGCCATCTTCGCCGGATGGGCGACAGGCGGCTTGTACCTCTCACTAGGGCCGGTCATCATAGCAACGCAATTCCACGAAAACTCTCACCTTGCCCGCGGCCTGGTGGTTGCACTGCTGGCCGGGTCAGGTGCCGTAGCAGGATTCTTGATGCGCCGCCGCACGGCGCGCTGCATCTCCCTGTACGGCACGACTTCAATTGCCATTGGAAGTGCCCTGGCGATTGGAGCGGTTGCCATGGGATCGCTGTGGATGTATTACGTCGCGGTGATAATAACAGGAACGGGCTTCGGCGCGGCCTTTTCAGGAGCCCTGCAGTCTCTTCTGCCGCTCATTCAGCCTCGCGAGCGGGCCGAGGTATTGGCAGCGGTATTCGTAGTCTGTTACACAGCCTTCAGCGTGCCGGCCGTGGCGGCAGGGCTACTCGTGCCTACTTTCGGCCTCTTTGCCACCGTATGTTGGTACGGGGCCATCGTAGCGCTCCTAGCCACCACGGCAGCACTGCTTCGCCAGTTCGGAACCCGAGACTGAACACCGCCGCGTCGGCTCCCAGCACGTCGTGTGGTCGGCTCGGCTTCCCGTGCTCCCAGCGGTAGAGCATATCTGCTGATTCGTCGCCTACTGGATCGCGATGCGCCTCAACCCGGATAGCAGAGCGTGGTGTTGCCGTCCCAGACCGAAGTCGCCGTAAAACGCCGATAACCGACGTTTTGTCACAACGCGACAGCACTCCTGGTGCCGCACTGAGCAGGGACTCCTTCTCCCCGGATTCGACGCCAGCTTCTTCCGTGCCAGCCTAACGGCCAGGCCGGTCGTGCCGGTTCCTCCGTTTCAGCCCATGAGAAGTCTGAAGGGAGGACGAGCCGACATGAGGAATTTCGAGCCGACACATGTGTCGCCAGCTGATGGGTTCAGAACCGGCTGGTGGGAAGCCGGGGCCGGAAGATTTTCGGCAGAAGATGGAGCCGTCGCACCCCCGGTGCGGGGAACGGCAGTCGTTCGGAGTGCCTGGAAGGTGACAAAAAGAGAGTGTGGACGATGTCCACACTCTGGGTTTCGGATCGGGTCGTATATCGGCCGGATCGGGCGGGATTGCGTATGTTTGCGGGGGAGTGGCGGATTTGCAGGGGCTGGAATGCAGTTCGAGTCCCACCTCGGGCACGCATAACCCCTCGTCAGAGGGGTTTTTGCTTTAATGTGTGGACATTGTCCCAGCTCGGGCCCCTCCGACGCTGTCCGCAGTCTGTGCCTGGCGCCGCGGTCGCCTATTCGGTTGCGTGGGTGGCGGGGTCAGGGTCCTGGCCTGTGGGCCTTCCGCCTGCTGGGATGTGGGGTCATTGGGGTCTCCGTTCTTGCTCCTGTGGTGGCTGGGGCGGGTCCTTCACTTATTCATGGGGCGGGGTTGTGCTGACGACATGACCCGGGCGTCGTTTTCCGAAGTTTTTTCGTCGCCGTTTCTTGCTTTCTCCGGACTACGGCAGTGGGAATGTGGACGGTTGTCCGTCCAAAGGCCCGTGGACATTGTCCACACCCTGTCCACTGGCGGCTTTCGACCTGCGTTGTGATCCCTTCCTCATGGTTCTTCCTTCACTACTTCATGCAGGTCTCTGTTTCAGGCGACATGACTTTGCGGCCTGGATCGTCGGTTTTGGTGGGACGTTCCTGTCGGCGGGCACCTCACATGGCGTATCTGTGGCCGGTGAACGATAGGTCGACGGCGTGAAGGCGTGTGGGATCCGGACTCTTCTTCCGGGCAGCCCTGGTCTTGGTTGTTCCGCCCGGCTTTGACGCCCCGGGCTGGCAACGCTGCTTACTTTCCCTTCCGCGGAGCATACGCAGGTGTGGAATTCGCATCCGGGCGGCTGGTGCGCGGCGGTGGAGAACTGGCTCCGGAACGTCCCGCCGTCGTCGTCTGTGTCTCTATGACTGCGCGGCTACGAGGCTTCGAGGCCCCAGGGCCGGAAGGCCCGGTCTTTGTCCGTGTTCCAGCCGCCTACCATTCCGGAGCCGATCATTAGATCGCTGAGTCTGGCCAAGCGGTAGGCGGGGTCTGCTTCGAGGGCGAGCTGCAGGAACTGGTGGGCTTTGCTGCCGCGGCCTTCCCACCAGTTGATGAAGGCGATGGCGGTGAGGATGGGTGCGGAGTGTTTGGTGCTGCTGTGCGTGTACGCGTGGAGCAGCAGTTGCTGTGCCCATTCGACCCTGGACCACTGAGGCCCGCCGTGGGTTTGGGCCAGGAGAACCCGGTCCATGGGTTCGTCGATTCCTGGGATGTCGGCCATGAGCTGGTCGCGGATGGCGGGGGCCTGGAAGTTGGCAATGAGATTGATGGTCTGGTCGTCGTTGGGATAACTGATCGCGTCCAGCATGCCGTCCCAGAGCGTCCTGGCTTGCTCGAGGGCCTCGCCCGGGTTCATCCCGTGAATTGTCTTCACACGGTCATCGACGGCGTCCGCTGTGCGTTCTTCTTTTGTCGGGGCTGGCAGGGTGATGTGGTTTGTTGGTGCGATGGTGCTGCCGCGGTAGACGAATTCGGCGTTGATCTGGCTGGACTGGGTCGCTTTCAGCGGAAGTGATGGTCCGTCCTGCGGGTCGCCGTCGTATGGGGAAACGGTGTTGTCTCCGACGAGGAGCCCGTCGCGGATGGACATGCCGCGTTCGGCCAGCGCGCAGGTCAGTGCTGCGATGGTTGCTGCGTGGGGTTTGGGATGCCCGGGTTTCTGGGTTTCGGAGGTGTAGACGGCGAAGAGTACGCTGGCGGTGCTGGTGTCGTGGGCGAGGTAGTCGGCGACTGTGCGTGCGTAGCTGAGTCCGCCCTCGTGTGTGGGGAGGTCAACTCTGAGTGTTGCGCCGACGCGGTTGGCGTCCAGGGTGATGCATACGAGGCTTTCGTGCGGCCAGAATCCGAGGGTGTGCCCGACGAAACTGAGGACGTCGGCTGGGGTTTTGATGGTGAGCGGTTCCATGGTCCTTCTCCTTCAGCGGCTGGCGGGCACCGGGGGTGTCTGTCAGATTGCGGCGTCGTTCTGATAGCGGAGTCACCGCTGGGTTTGAGGGTCCGGAGTGCAACTTGGGGTACCGGGAGCGATCCAAAGTTTCGAGAGGAAGTTAGCGACGGGGGGGCGCTGAGCGAAACTTTGGATCGTGAGCGGCGCGTAGCGCCCTGGTTGCGTGGAGGACCCGCCCAGCGATGATGGGGATCAGAATGACAAACAGCGAAGTTGCTTCTGATGGTTCATGGAGGCGGGGGAGCGAGGCGGCATGACGGCAGGGAAGCCGGTGCTCAGTGAGCTCTGCCGTCATGAACGCAGGTGCCTCGAGCTGGATTTGAACCTGCCACCTGCCCTGGAGGGGGCTGCTCCACCAACTCTGCTATCGAGGCGTGTCCTGCTGACGGAGAAACTTCCCGGGTACAGCCGTCGGATGGCCGCCAGGACCTTCGTCAGGTGGTTGTCCTTGGTGGGGAGCAGGAATGTACGGCGCCTAGTGATGGCGAGTGCTGTTCACCACCGTGCCAGACGATATGAAGTGTGGTGGGCCGGTCCTGACGTGGGGACTGGAACCTCGGGTTCAAGCCGGTCCGGGTCTTTCCGCACGAAGGTGCGGGGGTGTGGACTGGGAGAGCCACATTTGAACTTCTGGGGTTTCCAGCCATGAATAAGCGTACTTACGTCGGTTTGGATGTCCATGCACGCAGCGTGGAGGGCTTCGTGCCTCGACCACGAAACAGGCGAGAGTTGGTATGCACAGCCACGCCAGCCTATCTGGAGCCCCACTTCAGGCGCGCTGTACTTCGTCCTGAAATGTAGGCGGATCGTCATGACTGCGATGAGGGGGCTTGATGGGTGCCCCCTCATCGCATCTAGGTCATTCAGCCGGCTGTGGGTTGGCTTGCTTCGGCGACTTTTGCGGTGTCAACGAATTGTTCGAAGCGGACGATGAGTCCGCCGCGAACGATGAAGTGGTGGGCGACCCGGACGTTTAGGGGATTCCCGGTGGCCCGGTGTTTGGCGGTGTATCTGGCCAGGACCACCACGTTTTCGCCGTCTACGACGTACGTATCGTCGTGGGCAGCCCAGCCATCCCAATCCCGGCCAAGGATTTCCATGACGTTCGATGTGACGCCCGCGGGTGTCCGGTAGGTTCCGGCGAGGGGGAAGCCCGCCATCTCCGTCCACTCGACATCCGGGGCCATTGTGGCACGGAGCGCTTCGAGGTCACCAGCTGCTGATGCAAGGTACTGCCGGCGGACGACGTCGCGGGGCGAGGCTGACGTGAGGGGATCGGTGGAGTCGTTCAGCCCCATGTCATTTCCCCCTTGGCGACCTTGGGCCCGATTTGCGCAGCAATGAGCATCCCGGAGTTCGGATAGCTTTCTTTGAGGGCAGCCGTGACAGAAGCTCCGTCGGCTGAGCGGGCGAGGATCCGCTCGAATTCCTGGAGGTAGGACCGCGTGTAGTCGATCCCAGAGGCGTCGTTGGCGGTTCCCGGCAGGCGGTGTCCTGCGATGACGAGCTCTGGTTTCAGGGCCTGCATCTGGTCAAGGAGCTCGATCCACGCCGAGCGCTGTTCGGGAGTTGAGGTGTCTGCGGTCCACACGTGTTCCTCCTGGAAGACCAGGACTCCACCGATAACTGCGTTCTCGTCCGCGTAGTAGAGGTAGTGCCTGTCGGGAAGAGTCTCTGAGCCGCCCCGGAGTTCGAAGCGGTGCCCCTCGAGGTCGATGGCGTCCGCCGTCAGGGGAGTGATCGTGGCCAGACGCGTTGGAAGGTTGGCCCCCAACGCCGCCCAAGCCTTGAGCTTGCCCTCGTAGCTTGCCTGGATGTGGTCAATCACGATGGGGGTCGCCAGGATCGTGGCATTCGGGAACGCGTCGGCGATGACTTCCAGGCCGAAGTAGTAGTCGGGGTCGGCGTGGCTGATGAAGACCGTTTCCAGGTCCTTGCCA
This sequence comes from Arthrobacter sp. NPDC093128, assembly GCF_040683875.1. Classification (NCBI taxonomy): domain Bacteria; kingdom Bacillati; phylum Actinomycetota; class Actinomycetes; order Micrococcales; family Micrococcaceae; genus Arthrobacter; species Arthrobacter sp. NPDC093128. The sequence continues at coordinate 34,830 of NZ_JBFBEY010000026.1, read as the reverse complement.
GAGTCCAGGACCGCCGCAACGAGACGGTGGCCATCAGCCCGGGTAAAGCCGGCGTCCACGAGGAGAGCCTTTGAGGGGCCGGTAATCAACGTTGCTGACTTGTTGGGTGAACCTGCGGGGAAGTCGAGATCGAAAACCTCAAAATTCAGTGACATGTTGGTGAACCTTTCTCGGATGTCCCCGGGAAAATGTCCGGGACGAGTCGCGCAAGGCACGCTCACTCAGATCCAACATAGCTGACCAGTCAGCTATTCCCGAAGGCTGTGTCCTACTCGATCACGGCATGATCGGCAGCTCCCGCGCGGCGTTCTTGCTGATCTTTTTCACGGCAGCCGAGAATACCTCCGACTCCGCGGGGGAGAGCAGGTTGAGGAGGTGCCGTTCGATGTTTTGTACATGGCGGGCACTGGCGCGAAGGAGCACGTCTTCGCCGTGTGGAGAGAGTCGGATCAGCTGGACCCGGGCATCAGAAGCGGAGCTTTCGCGTTCGATCAGACCCAGCGCTGACGCGCGCTGCACCAGCCGGGTGGCTCCGCCGGAGGTCAGCACCCGGGCCTGGGCGATGTCCCGCACCGGGATTCCCTGAATGCCTGCCCTCCCCGCCAGAAGCAGAAGTTCAAAGACGGAGTGACTGATGCCGAATTCCTGCTCAAGGTCGCGCCCCAAGAGGTACTCAAGCCGGTTCGCCGCGCCTAGGAGACGCCCGAAGACCAGGACTCGATAATCATTGGCAGCCTCCTGGCCGGACCCGAATTCCTTTACACCGCTCACAGTCCAACACTAAACCGCATCCGGTCGGGGGTGTTGTCCAAAACAGGACGCGATTAGCTCCGGAGCGGCCGTCGTCGTCGCTGGCCGTCAACGCAACCGGCAGGCTCAGGGAAGGATCACGACCTTGCCTCGGGTGACTCGCGACTCCATCGCTTTGAAGGCGGCAGCAGCGGCCTCGAGGCGGAACGTGTCCCCGACCCGCGGCGTGACCACCCCGTCCTCGATCAGGACCGTCAGTTCAGACAGGGCCGTCTCCGACTGGTGAGCCTGGCGGGTGGTCGTGATGCCGGCTGCTGCGGCGCGATCCTCATCCAGCCGACCCGCGATGGTGACCAGCCGGCCTCCGCGTCGAAGGACGTCGTAGGATGAGGCGAGTGCATCACTGCCGACCGTGTCGAGCACGGCGTCGTAGTCGGTGAGTCGGCTCGCGATGTCTTCAGCGCGGTAGTCGAACACCTCGTCGGCTCCGAGTCCCTTCGCGAGTGCGACGCCGTCACCACTTGCGGTGGCCGCCACATACGCGCCTAGGTGCTTCGCGATCTGGACGGCGATAGAGCCGACTGCCCCTGAACCTCCGGTGATGAGGACCTTCTGACCGGCCTGCACATCGAGAGCCTTCGTGAGGGCGTCGACCGCCGTCGTTCCCGCGACGCCCATGCTGGCCGCCTCGGTGAATGAAAGACAGGCGGGCATCCGGTGCACATGTGTCGCATCGACGACGGCGTGCTCCGCGAAGGCGCCGCTGTTGCCCATGAGCCCGTACGCTTGGCCGTACACGTGGTCACCGATGCTCGCGGTCGTTACGTCCCGGCCCACCGCGGTGACGATGCCCGCGACGTCGCCGCCGAGAGTCGCTGGAAAGATCAGTGGCATCATGGTGCTGAGGTAGCCTGCGCGCAGCACAGTGTCGAGCGGGTTGAGGGCCGCTGCGCGCACGTCGATGGCCAACTGGTGGGCTTCTGGTGCGGGTTCTGGGATCTCGTTGAGTTCAAGGACGGAGTTGTCTCCGTATTGGTTGATCTGAACGGCTTTCATGGTGCTCCTCTGGGGCGCGGTGAGTCGTATCGACGGAAAGGTCGGGTCCGATCCGTCGGGTGTGGGTGGGCGGTGCAGTTGGCGGTCAGTTGCTGATGGTGTTCTGGCCGAAGAAGCCGACCCGACTGATGTCTTGCGGAGGGCCGTCTGTGGAGCCCGCGGCTCTGAAGACAGTGACGTTCATCAGTCGCAGTGCCCGTGGATCGAGCAGGTGATGCCGTCGCCCATGACGACGAGCGGTGGAACGCTGAGCGGCTCGGGGTCGGGCGCGACCGTCCGTTCTGTCGCGCTCGTAGCGGCCGTCGAGTCTGTCATGATGCGTCTCCGATCGCGGCGGTGATGGCCTGGGTGAAGCCTTCGACGCTCTGGGCGCCGGAGGTGGCGAACCTGCCGCCGTAGAGGGCGAACGGTACTCCGGTGACGCCCAGAGCCTCGCCGCGATGTCGGTCCTCGAGGACGGCATCGGCGAAGGTCTCGCCGGCAAGGACCTCGCGTGCCCGGTCCTCGGGCAGGCCGGTCGATGCGGCCACTGCCAGGAGAGCATCGTGGCTGTAGGGGTTCAGCCGACCTGCGAAGTACTCCGTCTGCACTTTCGTGAAGTATGCGGTCCCGACGCCTTGGGCCTTCGCTAGCTGCAGGAGCCGGTGCACATCGAAGGTATTGACGGCCGGGCGATCGGTGGTGAACGGGAGCCCTTCCGCGTTCGCGAGAGCAGTGATCTGCGCCTCCTTCGTTCGTGCGTTCTCGAGCGAGCTGCCGTGCATGCGGACGAAGATCTCGGGAATCGTCTCGATAAGGCTGCCCGGGCTCTCCGGGTGCAACTCGAAGGAGTGGAGCTCGATCCTGGCGTCGACGCCGGAAGCGTCGATGGCCTGCTCGAGGCGCCTTTTGCCGACGTAGCACCAGGGGCACCCGAGGTCGGTCCAGAGATCAATGGTGAGTGTTGTGGCGGCGGGTGCGACGGTTTCGATAGTCATCATCGTTCTTTCTCAATCGGTGTTGCGCGAATGCGCGTTTGGGGACGGGGATGGATGCTCGTCTAGAGCTGCCCTGGGTGTAACCTACGTTCTGTGTGCAACGCACATTTTGTGTGTAATGACAGCGTCGCTCATTTTCCAGGGCGGTACAAAAGGCACATTGCTGTTCGTGAGATCGGAGAGACCTATGCCCGCAACTACAGGAATCGACGCTGCCGACGTCCCTGGGCCGTGCAGACTCTGGCCGAAAGACAGCGCGTTCATCCGTGAGGTGCTCGATCGGATCGGTGACAAATGGAGCGTGCTCGTGATCGGGACATTGCAGGAGGGGCCGTTGCGCTACTCGGAGCTGAAGAACATCGTGCCCGGAGTCTCTCAGCGCATGCTCACACTGACCCTGCAGCAGTTGCATCGGGATGGTCTCATCACTCGAACCGCCCACGCCGAAGTCCCGCCCCGGGTGGAGTACGCACTCACGGAACTCGGTGAGACGCTCCTCGAGGCCGTGCTGTCCCTGTCCAGCTGGGCTGCGAAGAATCATGAGGCCGTGTCCGCGAACCGCACGGCGTTCGACGAAGCGTTGCAAACGGCGTAGACGCCTCAGCCGAGGATTCCGCGACGGAATGTCTGGGCTTCGAGGCGGCGGGCGGCATGTCCGTCCCCAGTTTCTGAGTTGCACCAGACCACTACGAGGACCAGTGCTGCTCCCTTGCTTGCGGCAGCTTTCTGGGCGCTCACGTTGGGCATCGACTCGGAAGTAGTTTACAGTTGTAAACTTCATTACAGGTGTATAGAATCTTTGCATGGCACCAACAACCGACGAGGTTCCGGACCCGCGGGTCCGGCGCTCCCGGGACGCGCTGATGCAGGCCGCAGTTGCCCTGGTGGGCGAACGGGGCACTGCTGCCGTTCCTGTCTCGGACATTGCCGAGGCGGCTGGCGTGAGCAGGCCGGTCCTCTATCAGCACTTCGGTGATCGGGACCGGCTGCTTCTGGAGTCCGCCCTGGATCTTGCCACCCGGGAGTTGTTGCCCCGTATGGCCGCGGCCTCCAATGACCCGACCAGGCGCTCCGGGGCACTCGCTTTGGCTCGGCATTTCGCGGGCCACAGCGCCTTCTACCGTGCGGTGCTGACAAGTTCCTGCGCCTTTGAGTTGAACAAAGCGCTGACCAGCCTGCTTATCCCGGTCAATCGGAAGCTCGTGCATGACATCTTTGGCGGGGCTCTTGACCCGCAGGGAGAACTGGACTTCGCCACCTTCCTCACCGGCGGCGGGGCCGCCGTCGTCAACACCTGGGTAGTGGACGGCACCGAGCCTCTTGACCCCGAACAGTTCACGGACCGGCTAATGCGACTGTCCGGCGCCGCCGGCGCGCTGCTCCGGCCGGCAACCACAACGCCGCAGGCCAAAACACAGCATGCGACCACACAGCACGCGGCAACAAGACAGGAGCCAGGGCGATGAACCTGATGAGCCATATCCTCCAGCGCAAACTGGAGCTTCCGGCACCGTTGACCCGCGACCTCGTGGTGCAGAAAGACCTGCGTGTGTTGATGCCCGACGGCGTCGAACTCCTCGCGGACCGCTGGGCACCGAAGTCCGGCGGTGAAGGGCTGCCCACTGCGCTGCTGCGCTCTCCGTACGGCCGTGCGGGCATTTTTGCTGCGGCCATGGCAAGGCCCTTGGCTGAGCGCGGATTCCAGGTCCTTATTCAAAGCGTCCGCGGCGGATTCGGTTCCGGAGGGACTCTGGATCCCATGCGGCAGGAGCGTGAGGATGGCCTGGCCACCCTTGACTGGGTGCTGAAGCAGCCGTGGTTCGGCGACTCGATGGTGCTGGTGGGCGTCAGCTACCTCGGATTTGTGCAGTGGGCGGTGGCTGATCGTCTGCCTCCCCAGGTCAAGGCGATGATTCCGCAGGTGACCGAATCGGCACTGAGCCTCGAGTTCCTCCGCGAGGACGGCATGTCACTGGAGCTTCCCTTCGAATGGGGCGTCATGACCGCCGTCCAGGAGCGGCCGTGGGCCATTCTCAGGAGCCGGGGACAGGCGAAGAAAACAACCCGGGCGCTGCACACGCTCCCGCTGAACACGGCGGACGTAGCCGCCCTCGGCCACAGTTCCAAATACATCCAGCACATTCTGGCGTACGACGCGAAGCATGAATTTTGGGCCAACGCCGATCATTCCAGCCGCGTCGCCAGCGTGAGCGTACCGGTCAGCTCGATCGGCGGCTGGTACGACATCTTCCTTCCCGGCCAGCTGCGTGACTTCCAGGCCCTGCAGGAAGCGGAGCGCCCCGCCCGGCTGACAGTCGGTCCTTGGACGCATGCGGAGTTCACCAACATCGGCGTCCTGGAGGCCGTTGAGTTCGGACTTGCCTACGCCCGCGGAGAGCAGCCGCCCGAACGCGCTGCAGTGCGGCTGTTCGTGATGGGTGAGGACGCCTGGCGTGACTTCGACTCCTGGCCGCCGAAGGGCTATGAACCCCAGAAGTTCCACCTTCATTCGGACGGCACACTGTCCGGCGAACCGGCACGTGATTCGGAGCCCGACACCTATCGCTACGATCCGGCCGAGCCAACACCGGCCGCCGGAGGCATCAGCATCGGTCAGGGAGGTCGCGTAGACAACACCGCGCTCGAAGCCCGGCCCGATGTGCTGACGTACACCACACCCGTGCTCGGCGAGGACGTTGAAATCATCGGCGAGGTCAGTGCGGAAATCTGGTTCCGCTCCAGCCTTGCCCACGCTGACGTCTTCGTCCGGCTGTGCGACGTCGGCCCCGACGGCCTCTCCCATAACATCTGCGACGGCCTGACCAGCCTCACCGGGGCCAACGAGCTCACCAGCGCAACCGTCCGGCTCTGGCCAACCGCCTACTGCTTCAAGCGGGGCCACCGCATCAGGGTCCAGGTCTCCAGCGGCGCATTTCCACGCTTTGCCCGCAATACCGGCACTGGCGAACCGCGCGCCACAGCCACCACGCTGCTGGCCGCGGACCAGGCCGTCCACCACGACCCAGAGCACCCTTCCGCGGTAATCCTGCCCGTCAGGGCGGTTAGTTCTAAGCCGACCGGGGCGGGGTATCACTAGTCCAGATAGTTGGACAGCGAGTCCTCACCCCCAAGCTTCCACAACTATTTACGCCGACCCGGAAAGCACGTGCGGAAATTTGCCCCGGTGATCCAACAGCGGTGACGGAGTCCGAGAGTTAGCAAGCGCAACAATCAACCGCGTTAAGGAAAGCTGAAGGGACCGCGCATGGCGCAATGCCGTACGCAGTCCCCGACAGCTCTCGCTCTTGGGAGAAATCAGTTTGTGGGTCACGGCTGTTTCTTTCTAAGGGAGGAACGTTGCCTTTCCGAGTGGCGTCACAGTGAGTGATTTGAGTTGTGCTGTACCCATGGCTGGTCCGGCGTGTTGATGCATTCATGAAGTGTTGGTGTTCCGGACGCGGACCTTGTCCTTGGTCCTCCTTCAGATTTCCAGCCTACGACCAGCCACACAACGGCTGCCGACAGCAGGCATATGCTGATCGATACCAGGGGAGTAAGGACGCGCTTGAAAAGAAGATCGCGCGGTCTCGCGCTCCCGACGAGAATCGTGGACCAGGTTTAGTTCCCACGGCGTTTAGGGTCTTCCCCGATGGAGAGGGCGGTGCGTTGCAATGCAGATAGGCCAACTATTGGCTGGGCTGGGTCGGGACGTTCTGTCCGGACTAATCACTCCGGACGGTCTCGACATCGAATTCCATCGAGTGGTCGTCGCTGAGGATGGGATGGAAATACACCCCGGAGACCTGATCATTCTGCCTCCCGATGTCCGGGTGTCGCAGGCTGCCAGCGATACTGGGGCCCCACTCCGGTGGATGCGGGCTGCTGCCAGTCGCGGCGGAGCTGCCGTGGTTCTCAAGCTTTCAGATGGCGATAACGCTGTGGAAGTGGTTGCCGCGGGTCGGGAATTCGGTATTGCAATTCTTGGCATTGATCCGTCAATAAGTTGGTATCAGGCACTTACCCAGATTTCCGCATCGATGGAAGCTTACGGGCTCGCAGCGGCTGAGTCCGCAGACGGCTTCCTTCAGGATCTCTTTTCGTTGGCAGAGACCACGTCCATAGCGGCAGGGGGAGCTATTGCCATCATGGACGCTTACGGTCAGATCGTCGCCTATTCCTCCCAGCCCTCCCAGCCGATAGACAGTGTCCGGACGGACGGCATTCTCGGCCGGAAGGTCCCGCCTGAGTTCCTCCGGTCGCACACTGAGGCCCGGCACTGGAGGATGGGCGAGGTCAGGCGGATGGAGAGCCCCGGCACACTGCCGCGGTTGGCGGCCCCGGTCAGGGCCGGTGACACATTTTTGGGATCGGTCTGGGTCATCATTCCTTCAGATGCCACCTTGACGGACCTCGAGGCCGTCCTTTCGGCCGCAGCGAAAACGGCCGCCGTACACCTCCTTCGCTATGCTTCCACCGCTGCGTCCTCGGCCTGGAGAGTGGGCGAGAGCCACGTACGAGCGAAACTGCTGGGTCGCGCGGAGCCTCATTCCACTAAGACTGCACGGGATGTAGGACCTTGTGTGGTCTTGGCTGTCGTGCCTAAAGACCAGGACCTCGCTGACGACGCAATGATGCGCGAACGCCTAGCAGCTCTCACCTTCGTCATCGTGTCCGCCTGGCCTCGAGGTGGTTGCGCAGTTCTTGACGATGTCGTCTACGGGCTCCTTCCTCTGGACAAATCCAGATCGGAGGACGGCGCCCGGATGATCGCGGAAACCGTTGTCAGGCGAAGCCGAGAGAGTTTGAATCTGGACGTCGCCGTCGGGTTGAGTTCTCAATCCGTCGATGTCCCTGAGGGCAAAAATGAGAGTCTCGAAACGGCGCGGTGGATTGTGGAGAATGGAGAAGGCGTCGGGACTTTTGATGAAATCCGGATCAAAGCGACCCTAAAGCGGGCAGCCGATGCCCTGACAGCAAGCCGGATATCGCTGCTCTCCGTCAACGCCGTTATCGACTACGACCGAAACCACGGGACCGATTTTGCTAAGACGATCCTTGCTTATCTCGAAAACGGACTGAACGTGTCCGCAGCAGCCGCAGGCCTTCATCTTCATTCCAACACTCTGCGCTACCGGTTGCGGCGGGTCACGGAACTGTTCGAGTTGTCCCTCGATGAACCGGACGGACGCTTGGCCGCCTGGATGTTCCTCCGGCTTAACCCGGAACACGCCAACGCGCAGCAAACGCATGAAACCCACAGCTCCGGACGGTTATCGACGCCCCAGGTCCCTTTGGAATGGTAGCCTCCGGCTGTCCATTCTGGCCAAAGAACGACCCGGTTTTCTCACATTTGGACATATCTTGCCCACCATCGCGCAGGCCATACTTCTGGGTATCACATAACCGCATTGGTGCAAAGGAGCCCAAAAGTGTTATCCCACGCGGTGCCTCCTTCTTCAGCCAAGTCCTGGCTTACTCCGGGTTTCGGAACCATATGGCGGCCTCGAAAACACCGCCCGCGGAAAAGTGCCAAACGCCAGCGGTGAGACCGCCCTTACGGCATGGCTGTCCCATATCACCTGCCGCTAGATAGAGGGCTGCCCTTAGCCCCGCTGGATTATCGAAGCCTGGAAGTGGCCGGCCCGTGATGCCGCACCCAATCACCCACCCGAAAGTCCACTTTTAACCCGGTCACATCGACGTGCCGGCCAGAAAGAAGGAACACCATGAGCGCTCTGTCATACACGCAGCGTAACCCGGCACAAGAACGGCGCCGGGTGGCGTTTGCCACCATAATCGGAACCACGATCGAGTGGTACGACTTCTTCATTTACGCAAACGCCGCAGGTCTGGTCTTCGCCAAGCTCTTCTTCGAACCGGCCGGAAGCGATATCGGCATCCTCATCTCCTTCGCCTCGATCGGGCTAAGCTTCCTCTTCCGGCCCTTAGGCGCCTTTCTGGCCGGCCACTTCGGCGACAAGCTCGGCCGCCGGGCCATGCTGGTATTTACCCTGATCCTTATGGGCGCCGCGACAACGCTGATCGGCGTGCTGCCCACCTACGAGACGGCAGGCATCATCGCGCCGGTCCTACTGCTGCTCCTGCGCATTCTTCAGGGCATTTCCGCCGGCGGTGAATGGGGCGGCGCTGTACTGATGGCAGTCGAGCATGCACCCCGCGGCAAGCGCGGTCTCTACGGCGCTTTCCCGCAGCTGGGCGTCCCTCTAGGCATGCTCCTTGCCTCCGGTGTACTGGCCCTGATGTCCGGCGTGGTCTCCCCGGGCGCCGCCTTTGTCGAGTGGGGATGGCGCATCCCGTTCCTGCTTAGCTTCGTCCTGATCATCGTTGGCTCCGTCGTCCGTCGCAGTGTGGACGAAAGCCCGGTCTTTGAGGAAATTGCGCAGAAGAAACAGCAGACCCGGGTCCCAATCGTCGAATTGTTCAGGAAGCATTGGCTCCTGGTCATCATCGCCGCGCTGGTTTTTGCAGGCAACAACGCTTCCGGCTACATGACCACCGGTGGATACATCCTCAACTACTCCACTAATCCCAAAGGGTTAGCCATGGACCGCACTGAAGTGCTGCTTGCTGTAACTGCTTCCGCTGTCTTCTGGTTCATCTCCACGCTCGCAGCAGGCATACTGGCTGACAGCATCGGCCGTAAGAAGACCTATCTCATAGGCTACGCAAGCCTCATAGTCACCGTCTTCCCGCTTTTCTGGCTAATCAACACCGGGAATGTCTGGGCAATGGTCCTTGGCTTGGCCATGTTAACCGTCGGCCTCGGCCTGACGTACGGCCCGCAGGCCGCCCTGTACAGCGAGCTTTTTCCGGCTTCCGTCAGGTTCTCCGGCGTCGCCATCTCCTATGCTCTGGGCTCGATCCTCGGTGGAGCATTCGCTCCAACCATCGCCACCGCACTCGTTCAAGCCACCGGGACTACCACTTCTGTTTCCGCATACCTGCTGGTTGTCGCTCTGGTGTCAACGGGCGCCGTGCTCGTCATCCGTGAACGCAAAGGCATAGACCTTGGCATCGAGAACCAGGCCGAGCAGGAAGTAGGGGGAACCATTTTCGACAAGCGCACTCACGCCCCAAGCCGCGACGGAGCCGTTGCGAGAGCCTGACTCGGGTTGCTCCTGGCTCAGTGAACTCATCGTATGAAAAGGACAATCACATGAACGCCATGAATTTGTTGCTGGAGGCTCTCCCCGGCATGGTCGTGACCGACCGTGACGAGCTCAGGCAATACCAGACCGACCGCTCCGGCCATGTCTCCCCGGGAGTCCCCATGGCGGCGGTTCATCCACGAAGCGTTGAGGACGTTCAGGCTGTTTGCCGCATAGCGCACGAAACCGGCACTCCGGTCGTGACGCGGGGGGCCGGGACGGGTCTCGCCGGTGGGGGCATCGCCGGAAATGGCGAAATAGTGCTCTCCATGGACTCTATGCGGGGCATCTTGGAAATTTCGCAAGCCAACCGCCTTGCAGTGGTTCAGCCGGGAATCCTCAACGGCGAACTTAACACAGAACTGGCCGCATACGGCTTATGGTGGCCCCCGGATCCTGCGAGCAAGGACATCTCCACAGTGGGCGGCAACATAGCCATGAACGCAGGCGGCTTGCTGTGCGCGAAATACGGTGTCACCCGGGAAGCAGTCCTCGGCCTGAAGGTCGTTCTGGCCGACGGACGTCTGATATCCGTAGGGCATCGGACGGTTAAGGGGGTCACTGGGTACGACATTTGCGCCCTGATCATTGGTTCCGAGGGGACGCTGGGCATCATCGTCGAATGTACGCTGAAACTGCAGCCGGTACCGACGGGCCCGACCGCCACCATCGGTGCGTTCTTTTCCGGGATCGAAGAGGCAGCTGACGCTGCGGCGGCGATAACAGCCGCCGGGCTTGTGCCTGCCATCATGGAGCTACTCGACCGCCGGACCCTCGAATGCGTCAGCGCCTACACCGGGCAGAGCCTCCTCTCGCAGGGAAGTTCGTACCTCCTGATCCAGTGCGACGGGGCGGCTGCCCTTGAAGAGGCCGCAAGGGTTGCGGACATCATCGAGGCGGCGGGTGCGGAAGCCAGCATAACCACGGACCCGGACGAGACCTCGCGTCTTGTCGATATCCGTCGCCAAGCATTTCCCGCCCTTGAATCCATGGGAATGATGCTGGTTGAAGACGTGGCAGTGCCCCGCGACCGGGTCACTGACGTGTTCCGCAAAGTGCTGGAACTTGAAGACCGATTCGGCATCATGATCCCCACCGCCTGCCACGCGGGCGACGGAAACCTGCATCCAACATTCGTGTACCAGGGCGATACAGTTCCCGACGACATCTGGAAGGCTGCAGGCGAACTGTTTGCCTACGCCCTTGAACTTGGCGGCACCCTCTCCGGCGAACACGGCATCGGCCTGCTTAAGCGCCAATGGATAGGTGACGAACTCGGCGCGGACCTACTCGGAATCCAACAGCAAATAAAAGCCGTTCTCGATCCCCGGAAAATCCTCAACCCTGGAAAGATCTTTCCTCCAACCATTTGAAAGGCCATCTTGAACAGCGTGACTATTCAGGACAGAACCGTATCCGACACCATCGCCGATGTAGTCGCGGAACACAGCGAAGTTGTATTTGGGCTCATGGGCAACGGCAATGCCTTCCTCGTCAGCAGCCTCACCGCAAGAGGCCACCGCTTCATTAGTGCGAGGCACGAGCAGGGAACCGTTGCCATGGCCGATGCCTATCACCGGGCGTCAGGAAAAATCGCCACGGCCACGGCAACTTACGGTGCCGGATTCACTAACACCCTTACCTCCTTGGCTGAGGCGCGCCTGGCCCGCACTCCGCTCGTGCTGGTGGTCGGCGACGCGCCGACCACAGGGATACGGCCATGGGACGTTGACCAGGAAAAAATCGCTGAAGGACTCGGAGTGCGGACATTCACCGTACAAGCCCACACCGCTGCAGCCGTCACCCGCAACGCCTACAAAATCGCCTCCGCCGAACGTGTGCCGGTCATCGTAGCCATCCCATATGATCTTGCTTCGCTGCCCACACCAACGCAGCTGGATTTGCCGGGCGTGCCGGTCCCCCCAACACCCCAGCCCGACGCCATAGAAGTAGGCGTCGCCGCGGGGCTACTGCAGCGTGCCGCTCGACCCCTAATAATTGCAGGGCGTGGGGCAGTGACCAGCAAGGCGGGTCCCGCCTTGCGCGAAACAGGTGACCGCTTGGGCGCGCTCTTCGCTACCTCGGTCATGGCACGCAACATCTTCGAGTCCGAGTGGGACCTCGGGATAGCCGGCGGCTTCGGGCGAATTCCATCGATCGAGATCATGCGCCAGGCCGACGTTGTCCTCGTTGTAGGGGCAAGCCTGAACACGTTCCAGATGCGCTACGGCACGCTTATCGCGCCCGACGCGACGTTGATCCAAGTGGACACGCTGCACGCCGCAACCCACCAGCGGGTAGACCGCTTCATAAGCTCTGACGCATCCGCCTTTAGCCAGGCGCTGCTGGAATGGATCTCTCCAAACCCTTCGAACCGGTGGCGCGACAAAGCACAACAGGTCGCGGACGGGCGGATCCGGGAGGAGCCAGCGTCCCAGGAATACGCAGCCGACGGGCGGCTCAATCCCAGAACCTTCGCCAAGGCGCTGGAGAATATCCTCCCTGCGCAACGCACTATCGTGCAGGACGGAGGCCATTTCTCCGGGTGGATCCCTATGTATTGTTCGGCCCCGGATCCTCAAGGCATGATGCTCGTGGGGACAGCATTCCAGACGATCGGACTGGGGCTCCCGGCGGCCGTCGGCGCCGCGCAGGTGGGCAATGGGCGAACAACCGTCTTGGTCACTGGCGACGGAGGTGCGCTCATGGCCCTGCCCGAGCTGGAGACCATGATCCGCACGGTTCACAGCGGCATCATTGTGGTGTTCAACGATGCAGCCTACGGCGCTGAATTGCACCAGTATGCTTCACGGGGGCTCCACAGCGAGGCAATGTTGATCGATGAAGTGGACTTCGCCGCCGTCGGGCGGTCATTTGGCGCTGCAGGTCTGAAAGCCCGCAGTTTGGCTGACCTTGACCAGCTTAGGCACTGGGTTGATGACGGATGCAAGGGCGTCTTCGTCCTGGACCTTCCTGTGTCGCAAGCAGTCATAGCCGAGTACATGGCTGAAAGCATGCAGGGAATTTTGAGCGCTCTCACAAGGCATGAAAAATGAAAACCCGCCAACGGCGGCGGCCGGCCGTATGGCTCAGCCTCAACTGCCTGAGGTGGCTCCGCTTATGACTGAGAAGGCGTTGGCCGGGTGGTTGTTCGAGACAGCGAACAAAAGACGACGATCCCGTGGAGGGTGCTTTCTCACTTCGATCGCCCTTTCCTGGGAAACCCTGTAGCCCTGAACGATTGGCTCCCGTTGCACACGCATGCCCTACCGCGGCTGCGTCACATGGGAAGGCGCCTGTGAGAAGCGTCCTAGGGACAAGCTAGTCCGGCTCGACGAGCCGGACTAGCTTGTCCCTGGAACTCAAACGGCAGAGGCTGGATCTGACGGCGCCATTCCCTGATCCCACGCCTTACCCATTTTACGGTCCGACCCGCAGATCTCGCTTGGCCGACTGGCCGAAGAGGTCGTGCTCGCGGCCCGCCAGCCGGGTCTGGAAGGTGTGGAGTTCACCCTGCGCGGTCGGGAGGAGCGCTCCGACTTGGTGGCGGCGATCCGGCTGCTGCTGGGCTGCTGCTGCTGGGCTATGGGGTACTCATCCGGGTGGCGGGCGACGAGGAGTTGTACGTGTCGGCGGACGGGGATGCCTTGTACGACGTCCACCGGCGGGTGCTGGCCACGATGCTGTCGACCGTCCACGGGCCCGGTCTGGTCGGTTCCGCGCTTGGCCCCGCGCCGGCGATCGACCGAATCGAGGCAGCCCTGCACGAGCCGCCGCCGGCGTATACCGAAGACGAGTCCACCAGACGGCTGCGGCATGCGGTCTCGCGGCGTCTGCTGTGTGATCCGGTGGTCTACTACGACGAGCTGCCCGACGACGAGCGCAGCTACCTCATCGGCCAGCGGGCGCAGTTGACCCGCCGCCTGGCCGAGGCCACCGGGCTGGTGCCCGAGCTGCGAGCCGAAGGTGTCGCACTGGTGGACCCGGACGACCAGCTCACCGACGTGCGGATGCCGGACCAGGGCACCGACGGGCACGCCACGCTGCTGCTGGCCGAGCACTTGGCGGCCACGGGTTCTGCCCAAGTAGCGGCCCTTCGACAACGGTTACGAGAGCTGGCCGAGGACTATGCGGCCTACTGGCGCAAGACGACCCGGGAGCGGAGAATGCGATCGTTGCCGAGGCACTCGACCGTCTGGTAGGTCTCGGACTGGTACGGGTCACGGGCCACGGGCCGGGCGCGGTCGCAGACCCACTGCCGGCGCTTCGGCGTTTCGCCGTGACTACCGCGATCATCACGGAGAGGAGAGCACGATGAGCAGCCTCGATGGAGCTATCGATCTGGCCCAGGCACACGGGGTGGGGTTAGACGGCGTCTTACCCCACCCCGGCAACGAGCGCTGGCAGCCCCTGAGGCTCGGTTTGGTGGACCTGTTCTACTACGACGACGAGCAGTTCTGGTTCCACGACGGGCGCCTGCTCCTGCGCGGCAACAACGGGACCGGAAAGTCAAAGGTGCTGGCCCTGACACTACCGTTCCTGCTGGACGGCTCGATCGCGCCGCGACGTGTGGAGCCGGACGCCGATCCCAAAAAGCGTATGGAGTGGAACCTGCTACTGGGCGGCGCCCACCGGAACCCGGAGCGAACCGGCTACTCCTGGTTCGAGTTCGGGCGCGTGGACGCCGACGGAACGGAGCACTTCACGACGATGGGTATCGGCCTCAAGGCAGCTGCGGGCCGCGGCATCGTCAAGACGTGGTACTTCACCAGTACGCGCCGAATCGGAGACCTGCGCCTGCTGGACCACAACCGTACGGTGCTGAGCCAGGAACGCCTCCGTGACGAGCTGACGTCCACCGGGTACGGGCAAGTCCAGACCACTCAGGAGGCCTACCGGCGATCGGTGGACGAGACGTTGTTCCGGCTGGGAGAGGAGCGGTACGCCGCCCTCATCGATCTCCTGATCCAGTTGCGTCAGCCGCAGCTGTCCAAGAAGCTTGACGAAAAGGCGCTGTCGGCGGCACTAACCGAAGCGCTCGCGCCACTTGACCAAGCCGTGGTCGCAGACGTCGCAGAGTCCTTCCGGTCCCTGGAGGAGGAGCGAGCCGGTATTGCGGAAGCCAAAGAGACGCTCACGGCGGCAGAGGGCTTCCTTCGGCATTATCGCGTCTACGCCAAGGTGGCGTCCCGGCGGCACACGACTGCGGTGCGGCTGGCCAACTCGGCCTACGAGCACGCCGGCCGTGACCTGCGCGAAGCCGAGGAGCAGTTGGCTGCCGCTGTGGACGAGGTGGAGCGGCTAGCCGGGCGGCAGGAGGAAAGAGAGGAGTCGCAGAGTACCCTTCAGGGGCAGGAGCAGGCGCTACGGGCAAGCCCCGAGATGCGCGATGCCGACCGCCTGGACCAGGCCTCGCGCGACGCAAAAGAGATGGAGCTCCGGGCCACGGGCGTCGGCAGCGAAGCAGGGCAGGCGTCCGTCAAGGCCCGGAAGGAGAGTGAGGCCGACGCCGCTGCGGCTCGTCGCCACGAGGAGGCGGATACCGAAGCCAAGCGGCAGGATGCGGCGGCGGCTGAACTGGCCCTCGCGGCAGGGCTGCAGACGGAGCACGCGGTGATCGCGCCCGATGCCGATGCTGCTCGCCGGGCTGTGGCTCGGCGGCGTGACCAGGTGACGCACGTTCGTCGGCTGGTGGAGGCGGTGCAGCAGGCCGCGTCGACTGCCGCTCATCAGCGGCAGTTGCTCGATGTGTCCGAGGCCGACGTGGCCTGGCGTGCCGAGGATCTGCGGGCCGCACACGAGACGGTCGAGACGGCCGTTCACGCCTATAGCGACGGTGTACGGGCTTACCTGGACGGTCTTACCGCCACCGTCCTGGATATGGGTGTGGACGAGCTCGCCGGCCTCTCTGAGGGGTGGGCGAGGAGTATGTTGGGCGAATCGCCCCTGCGATCCGTGGTGGAGGCCGCCGCCACCGAGGCGCTGGACCGGGTCGGGCGGGAGCGGGTCGCGGCCGAGCACGAGGAGGAGCGGCTTGCCGACGAGCTAGCTAAGGCTCGCACAGAGATTGCTGCTTTGGAGGACGGTCGTGATCCGGAGCCGCCGTTAGCTCCCGGACGGGATCATCGACCCCGGGCGGCCCGGCAAGGCGCGCCGCTGTGGCGGCTGACAGACTTCGCCGACTCTGTTTCTGATGCCGATCGGGCGGGCATAGAGGCGGCCCTGCAGTCGGCCGGGCTGCTCGACGCCTGGGTCTTCCCAGACGGCACCGTGCAGGTCGATGGCGACGTCGTGCTCGGCCCGAACGGCCTTGAAGTGCGTCCATCGCTGGCGGCAGTGCTGTTACCCGCCGCCGGGCCCGACGACGCGGTCAGTACCGAGGCTGTCATGGCCATCCTCGACCGAATTGGGTGGGGCGATACGTCAGGGGCCGCCATGTGGGTGGACCACGATGGGCGCTGGGGATCCGGCCCCGCCCGTGGCTCCTGGTCCAAAGAGCGGGCCGAGTTCGTGGGCGCCGGTGCCCGTGAGGCTAACCGGCGCGAGCTACTGGCGACCATGCGGGCCTCCGCCGAGGCACTAGAGGACAAGCGTGCCGCTGCACAGGAGCGGGTCGCCGATGCCAACCGGAAGGCCGAGGACGTTCGGGCCGAACGTGCGGGCTATCCAATGCAGCTTGAACGCGCGCTCGACTCGGCGCACAATCGCGTCGCCACTGCGCAACGGGAAGTGGAACGGGCCCAGCAGAAGGTGATCGAAGCGTTCGAGTCCTGGGAGAGTGCAGCCGAAGAAGCGGATCAGGCCAACGACGAGCTCGCCGAGCAGGCCGCGCAACTCGGGGTCAGCACCACGGTCGCCGGGAACGGTGCCGCCTTAGCAGCCGTCTCGGCCTATGCCGAGGCACTGGCGGAAGTGCGGAGCGCAGTCCGCGCCCTGGCCGAGGCGGCGGCTGCCCGGGAGCAAGCCATCGAGCGCGCCGCCGAGGCGAATGAATTTCGAGAACGGAAGGAGTCCGAGCACCGTGGCCTAAAGGCCCAGGCCATCAGCCTGCGATCTAAGTACGAGGCGCTGAAGGCCACCGTCGGAGCATCAGTGGCCGAGCTTCAGGCACGGCTGGGCGAGATCACAGCTGCCCTCAGGAACGTGGCCGAAAAGCTCAAGCAGATCGCCAGGGAACAACTCACAGCCGCAGCGGAACGCGGACGATCGGAGGAGATGGTTCTCGAGCTCAAACGGCGCCGCGAGGAGACCGCGACTTCGCGCGAGGAGAAGATTGGCAGCCTGAGGGCCTTCACCGCGACGGGCCTACTGCGGGTCGCGCTGCCCGACCTCGCCGTACCGGCACCCGATGCGCCCGACGAGTGGAACATTACCGCGGCCGTGAGCCTGTCCCGCAACGTCGAGCAGCAGCTGCACGAGGTCGATGAGTCCGACGACGCCTGGGGCCGTGTCCAGCAACGCGTTTCCAGCGCGTCCACGGAGCTGGCCGCGCAGATGAGTCGGCACGGGCACACCGCCTTCGTCGAGCAACGCGGCGAGGTGCTGGTGGCACGGGTGCGCTACCTGCACGACGAGGTCGACGTCGACAGACTGGCGGACATGCTGGCGGCAGACGTCGCGGACCGTGAGCGCCTGCTCAGCGCCCGCGAGCGGGAGATCCTCGAAAACCATCTGGTCAACGAAGTGGCCGGTCATCTGCACGAGCTGCTTCTCACGGCAGAGGAGCAGATCGACCGGATAAACCGCGAGCTGGCCGAGCGCAAGACCTCGACCGGCATGCAGCTGCGTGTCCGGTGGCGCGAGCGTGCCGACGGTCCGGCCGGGCTGGCGGCGACCAAGGGCCTCATGATCCGCTCCGACGCCACGTGGACGCCCGAGGACCGCGTTGCGATCGGCGACTTTCTGCAAACGCAGATCGCGGAGGTCCGTGAGGCCGACCCGACCGGTGGCTGGCAGGAGCACCTGGAGCAGGCCCTCGACTACCGGCAGTGGCATACCTTCGTGGTCGAGCGGCGGCAGAACGGGCAGTGGCGGCCGGCATCCGGTCCGGCATCAGGCGGTGAGAAGGCGCTGACGGTCTCGGTGCCGCTGTTCGCCGCCGCATCGGCCCACTACAACTCGGCCAGCCGACATGCGCCGCGCCTCATCCTGCTCGACGAGGCATTTGCTGGTGTGGATGATGACTCCCGAGCCAAATCGCTGGGGCTTCTGGCCACCTTCGACCTTGACGTGGTAATGACCAGCGAGCGTGAGTGGGCCTGCTATCCGCAGGTGCCCGGCCTCTCGATCGCACAACTCTCCCGCGTGGAGGGGGTCGACGCCGTGGGCGTCACCCGATGGCGGTGGGACGGCCGACGACGGCACCGGGTCGGCGAAGTGGATGGAACGGCCCATGCCGGGGGCCCCTCCCCGGTTCCGTCTGACGAGCCGGCATTGTTCGGATGACCGCAGAACAGCCAGCCGTGCCGATGACCGCGGGAACCGGAGACCGTACCGCGTTGGACCGGCTTCTGGGCGTCGCCGAGATGGGTTGGCTCGTCGCTAGGGTGCGCGGGCGGATCATCGACTCCGGGGGAGAGCCGCTCAGGGGCGTCGTCCAATTGAACGCGGCAACCGCCGAGCAACGTTCCGCTGCCATGAGGCTCGTCGGACGGCCGAAGCGAGCCGGGACGGCACTGCGGGTGGACCTCACCGATGTTGAACAGATCCTGCGCCGTGGACCATGGCCCGCTGGCCTGGCCGACGCCGTCGAGACACTGACCGGGCCGGTGGTCGACCGCAGGGCTGAGCGGGAAGGGGAAGCAGCCGCGTGGGACGTAGCTCGCGATGGCCTAGCTCCGGCGGCTGCCAGGTTCCCTCGGCTCCCAGTCTGGTGGGACGCCTGGTGCTCGGCCGGTGGACTCAAGCGGGCTGCGAGGGCCGAAGCGGCGCGGACCGGGGCGACACCATCGCCTGCGGTGGGTGCGGACCTGGTGAGCATGTTAGCGGCGGTCCTCGAGTTGCTGCCGGCGCACGGGGAGCCGCTGGCCATCCTCGCCCGAAGAGCGGTAGGTGACGCTCACGCTCTGGACGTCTCGAGACCGCTCGGCCGGCTGGGCGTTTCCGTGATCCGGGCGGCGTTCCTGCCTGACGAGGCGGTCTCGGACGGAGAGTCGTCTCCCCGCGATGTATGGGCTGCTGCAGGAGTCGTGCTGTCGAACCTGGCCTCAACCGTCCTGTGCCTGGGCGTCCCAGGAGTGAGTTCCGCTGATTCGGAAATTGTCGGTCACGCATCGCGAACGGCGACGGCGAGCTCCTTGGAAGCCATGCGGG
The DNA here is from genome assembly GCF_040683875.1 of Arthrobacter sp. NPDC093128. Taxonomy (NCBI): domain Bacteria; kingdom Bacillati; phylum Actinomycetota; class Actinomycetes; order Micrococcales; family Micrococcaceae; genus Arthrobacter; species Arthrobacter sp. NPDC093128. Next base: position 15,566 of record NZ_JBFBEY010000026.1, on the reverse strand, counting down.
CAGCCCGCATGCCCGTGCTCCTGACGCTCGACCAAGTGCGCTCCGGCGGAGTACAAGCGCTCCCGCACGGTAGCGTCATTCACATCTGCGAGAACCCGACGGTCGTCGAAGTCGTGGCCGACCGCTGGGCGCGAATTACAGCCGTGGCCGGAACATCCGGCGCGGGAGGACCAGTCCTTGTGTGCACATCTGGCCAGCCGAGCACGGCGGTCGTGGAGCTGCTTAAAAGACTCGCCGGGGAAGGCGCAGAATGTCGCTATCACGGTGACTTTGATTGGGCAGGTCTACGGATCGCCCGCTCCCTCAGCGCGCACGTGAAGTGGGTGCCGTGGCGCTACACGGACGCCGACTACCGTGCCGCTGTGCGAGACGGGAGGCCTTCGCTTCGTCTGGCGGGACTACCAGCCGAATCCCCTTGGGATCCGAACCTGGCGGTCGGCATGGCCGAATGCGGCCTCGCCCTCGAGGAGGAGGCCGTGGCGAACTTGCTTGCCGCCGACGTTTTGGCGGCAAGGCGCTCGTGCGTAGGGCCGTAACCGCGAGAGGGTAGGGGTGCCGTCCAAAGGTCTCAGCCCCGACGCCAGAGGTCGAGCACCTCGCCCACATTTTCACGAACCTGTTCGCGGGCCTTGTCCCGCGGCACGCCCGCCATGAGCAGTGCGTCGTAGTCGGTGTCTTGTGTCGAATGGAGGCCACGACAGCGAACTCCAGCCCCTGACGTGAGCGTTTTCGTGGTCATCTGCTCTTACTTATGTAGCGTGTCCGAATTAGCCGTCTGCTCTTGTGGTGTCTTTGCTAGAGGAGATCCGTGCTGGGTATGAGTGCCCGGGTTGCGTGCAGGCACCGCCCAGCGATGATTGGTCACCAGAAGGCGCTGCTTGGGGGAGGGACACCGCAAGCTGTTGGGCTATCCGGGTAGGTCTCGCCTGGCCCCAAGGAGTCCTTGGTCATCGTGTCCGCGCCCGCCCAGATGCATTTCTGAAGCGTCCTGTGTACAGTCCGGCTGTTCATTTCGAGCTGTCCAGCTACGCCAACAATTCTCCGGGCTGAGGGATGATGAGCTCCGTCGCTACCGTTAGATCCATACCATCAACGTGACACAGCCTGCGAAGCCCGTAGCCGTAATTCCCTTAGAACAGCGGCCAGGGCACCGCCGACATCTGTCCGCTCGGAGCCGGAAACCGCCCTGCCAAGCGCAACCGGGTGCAGCGCGCGGCGAGCGATGCGATTTCTTCGGCGCTGAGCAAGTCCGCCAGGTCTCGGCCCAGCCCACCGTGCAGTCCTTCGCTGACACGATCGATGCCGTCGTGTTCCTCGGTGGTCAGAGCGTCTCCCAGCCATCCCCACAGCACCGTGCGCAGCTTGTGGTCACGGTGGAAGGTGAGCCCATGGTCCACACCGTGCCGGTGTCCGTCCGTCATGGCCAATATGTGGTCGCCTTTTCGGTCGGCGTTGTTGACGACCATGTCGAACACCGCCAGGCGTCTGAGCGCTGGCGAGTCTTCGTGAACGAGGGCGAGCATCCGTCCGTTCTCATCTCGTCCCTCGAGAACGTGTTTCCAGCCCGTCTCCGGCACGTGGTCCGCCGCGATCAGGTTCACGGCGCTTTGGGCGGGGTCCTGCTCCTGCCAGAGCTGCACCATTCCCTCGCCCAGCGGACCATCGCGCAGCCAGGTCTGCGGCACGACGTCCCAGCCGAGGACCTGTGAGACCAGGTAGGCGGCCACCTCCCGCTGAGCCAGGGTGCCGTGCGGAAAATCCCACAGCGGACTTTCGCCTGCTATCGGCTTATAGACGACCACCACGTCGCCGATGCTGCCCAGAAATGTAGCGTTTGAAGCCGTCGTGATGCGGCCGGTGAGCGTCAGCTCGGCGGTCACTAGGTCCGGTGCTGGCATCAGGCCTCGGGAAGGGTGCAGATGTGCCCGTCGGCGTCTATGGGGTAACCGCAGTGCGAGCACGTCGGACGCCCGGCGCCCACGATCTCACGGGTGCGCATGGCGAATGCGCGGGCGGTGCCGACCGGCATTCGCACCAGCAGCATTTCGGGCTCGTCAGCGCCGCCCTCATCAAGTGATTCGTCGTTGTCATCAGCCTCGACATCGGTGATGGGATAGGCCTCTACTACGACCTGGGCCGTGGTCGGGTCCCAACCTAAGCTCATGGCTCCGGCGCGAAACTGCTCCTGAACGGCCTCGAGCTGATCATTGTCGACAAGTTCAATGGGAGTGCTCGTGGGAACGCTGAAGGGGTTGCCCTCGACGGTGATGAGCTGGTCGAGAATTTCGTCGATCTTCTCCGCGAGCAGAGCCGACTGCTGCTTCTCCAGGGCAATACTCACGATCTGCGTCCCTGCCCGCACCTGCAGGTAGAAAGTGCGCGCCCCCGGAAGTCCAATGGTGCCAACGACGACCCGATCAGGCCAGGCAAACTCGTGAACACGTGTAGGCATGTCAGTATTCTAGGCACATGAGGTTCATGGCGCCTTTTGCCCTGCACCGCCGCCCACCGGCGCATCGCCAGACTGGATGCCGTTCGACAGCCACGACAGATCACCCGCGTCGGTGTTCGTCGCGTAAACGCTCGGCCGACTAGCGCCGTAGCGCACGATCGATACGGAGGCGGGGCCCACGTTAATACGCTGGAACAGGTCAAGGTGCATGCCGAGCGCGTCGGCGAGGATTGACTTGATGATGTCACCGTGACTCACCGCCACCCACACGGCCCCTGGCCCGTACTCGGCTTCGAAGGCTGCATCGTGGCGTCGAATCGCTGCCACCGACCGAGCCTGCATCGCGGCCATGGATTCACCGCCGGGAAAGACGACGGCGGACGGTTGGGACTGCACAACCGGCCACAAATCCTCGGTCGCGAGATCACTGAGCGTGCGGCCCTGCCACTGGCCGTAATCGCACTCGGTGAGATCGAGATCGACCGGCGCGTACGGCGAGCCAGCCTGGCGATCGAGGATGATCCGGGCGGTCTCCTGACAACGCTCAAGAGGGCTCGACACCACACCGACTACGGGCACGGCCGCGAGCCGGTCTCCGGTCAGAGCCGCCTGGTCGCGCCCGACCTGGTCGAGGCTGACGCCGACGGCCCGACCGGCCAGCAGTCCAGTGGCATTAGCTGTGGTGCGGCCGTGCCGCACGAGAATAACTGTCGCCATCCACCCAGCCTAACCACCCGCTCGATGGCGGTGTGAACCGTACCGGGTCGCGCGTCGAACAGGCAGATAAAGCACTGGCGGAACCCTTCAAACACGCCGACGCGCTCAAAGCCGCCCAGACGGGCTCGGCACCATGGACCAGCTCATGGCTGACGCAGCAAAACCGGAAGAACCGGCACCGCCAGAACCCCCGGTTGAAGTCGCCTCCGCATGGAGGACGTCCTGTACCCGCTCCGCGTCGGATCCAGTAGTTCCCGCCCTCTCAGAGCGGGTCGTGTGCCATTAATTGTGATGGACCACACCGACCCGCGCTGTGCGCCCAGAACCAGGGCGCGGGCACTCTTTGGAGACGACGGCGGGCGACGACACGGCCCGAACGGTCCGCCTCAAACGCCTACTAAATGGCGGCTTGCGCCAGCGCAGCGCCCATCTTGGTTCGGAACTACTCGAACTGCTCGCACGCCTGGCGAAGGGAAGTCCCAATGGACTTCATGTCCGCGAGGCAGCCGTGGATCATAAAGCGTTGGGGGGAGCGTTGGCCAGGTCACCGCTGCGATGTTCCCGAACGGCCCGCCGCCTTGACCTTCGTGCGCCAGGCACGGGCCTCGTCCCTGGACGTGCCGAACGATGTGTCGGTCACCGGCTGTGATGGGGGGGTGGGCATGGGTTTGGACCTTCTGGGGCTGGCAACGCTCCGTATCCCGGTGGAAGCCGTGGCCCGCCGTGCCTTGGAAGTCCTGGGGGACTTGATGCGCGACCGCTCTGCGCCTGTGCGGCACGAGCTTTTCCTTGGTGTCTTTACCGCCGGAAGCACGCTGGCACCGCCCTGGCGCTGATCATCAGCCTCGGTGCGCCTGGCACTCAGGGGCGTGGAGTGGCTGTTTGGTGCATTTTGAGGCGTCGGGGTGGACTGCGGATCACCTGCCCAGCATGATGAAGCCGTGACGACTGAAGATTCTGTTCGCGGGGCGAGGCCGCGGCGGGCTATGACTGCTGATGCCGCTGAGGCGGCCCAGTTGCTCCATGATGGCCGATACCGCTGAGCAAGGAGCACCACGCATGCCTGACGAGAAAAAGGGCGAGGTCCGCTGGTTGCCGCAGCCTGAGGAGCAAGATTATCCGGGCGCGGCGGACTATCTTTCCTTACTGGAATCCGCCGACGTCGTTGCCGCCATTGTCGCGTCGCTCAAGGTCGCCCCCATCCAGCATCGCAAGGCCAAGGACATTCTCCGGGCCGCGAGGCTGGTGCTGCTGCCCGAGGACAACGCCCACGTCGCCTCGGACCTGAGGAAGATCGAGGAAGGCAAGAAGCTCTCGCCCATCCTGATGGTCAGGGGCGACCTGGCCCGAGGGATTCCCGCAATGGTGGCCGATGGCTACCATCGGGTATGCGCAAGCTACTACACGGACGAAAACACCGACATTCCACTCAAACTGGCTGATGCGCCGCGGTAACTACCGCAAGCCAACCGCAATCCCGGTGGAAGGAGGAAAGTGTCGTTCTTCCAGCTTTCGCTGATCGCCGCGGTCGCGCTACTCGGGCCGCTGCTGGCACTTTCCCGGAAATGGCACCTTCCGGTGGTGCTAGGGCAGTTACTGGCTGGTATCGCCATCGGGCCCACGGGTTTGGGTCTGGTGGACTCCTCGGATCCCACGTTCACCTTCGTGGCCGACGTCGGGTTCGCCCTCATCATGTTCGTCGCCGGAACGCATGTCCCAGTGCGGGACGAAGCCATCCGCCCGGCACTGGGCGCGGGCGCGCTGCGTGCCGGCATCGCCGCAGTGCTGGCGGCCGCCGTCGGAATCGGCATTGCCTTTGCCTTCGGCGCCGGCCATGCTCCCCTTTACATCGTTCTGCTCGCTTCCTCTTCGGCTGCCTTGGTCCTGCCGATCGTCGATTCGCTGCGGCTGAGGGGGCCAAAGGTCCTGACGACGACGGCGCAAGTGGCGGTAGCGGACATCGCCTGCATTGTGGCGCTTCCGCTTGCCGTCGACCCACCCAATGCGCCGAGGGCTGCCGTAGGGGCAGCCGTCGTCGCGGCGTGCGCCGCGGTTTTGTTTTTTGTGCTTCGCTGGCTGGAGCGCAGCGGCACGCGCGGACGCATGCATGACGTGTCCGAGGATCGGAAGTTCGCCCTGGAGCTGAGGATCCAACTTGCCTTGCTGTTCGCGCTCTCCGGTCTTGCTGTGGCGGGCCACGTGTCCATCATGCTGGCTGGGTTCTCCTTCGGTCTGGTGGTGGCAGCGGTGGGCGAACCGCGGCGATTGGCTCATCAACTCTTTGCCGTCAGCGATGGCTTTCTAGGGCCAGTGTTCTTCGTCTGGCTGGGCGCATCGCTGGATCTGCGCGCCCTTGCGGGAAGCCCCAAAATGGTCCTCCTCGGGATTTGCCTTGGTCTGGGAACTTTGCTGGTCCATGGAAGCCTGCGGCTACTGGGCCAGCCTCTGCCGCTCGCGGTGCTTGCAGCGTCCCAGTTAGGAGTGCCGGTTGCCGCCGCCACTATCGGCTCACAATTGCATTTGTTGGAACCGGGAGAGGCCGCGGCCATGATCCTCGGCGCCCTGATCACCATCGGGGCGAGCACCGCCGCGGGCTCACGGGCCGCCCGCTCGTTTACACAGCCCGCCCCGGCGCCGGCGGGCAACCCATCCGGGGACGGCCCGACACTGGCTTAGTAGTTCGCCTAAGCGGCAGCGCAACTTCCGCCAGTCTCTGAGCTGCATGCTGTGGCCGGTCCCGTGAAGCCATCGTCCGGGGACCCTTATCAGAATCATCAGAAATTCCCCGGCATGGAAGTTGTAGGAAAGGAATTTTGGGGTGTGCACATTGCGCACACCTTGGGCCTCGGACCGGGCCGTACTGGCGTCGGATCGGGCCGGATTCCTATGTTTCCCGGAGCTCCCAATGATTGCAGGGGCTGGAATGCAGTTCGAGTCCCACCTTGGGCACAGCATGACCCCTCGTCAGAGGGGTTTTTGCTTTAATGTGTGGACATTGACCCTCCGTGGGTCCCGGTCCCTCTGACGCTGTCCGCGGACGGTGCCTGGCGCCGCGATCGCCTATTCGGTTGTGTGGGTGGCGGGGTCAGGTTCCTGGCCGTGGGCCCTCCGCCTGCTGGGATGTGCGGTAAGTCGGGTCTCCGTTCTTGCTCCTGAGGTGGCTGGGGCGGGTCCTTCACTTATTCATGGGCGAGGTTGTGCTGATGACATGACCCGGGCGTCGTTTTCCGAATTTTTTTCGTCGCCGTTTCTTGCTTTCTCCGGACTAGGGCAGTGGGAATGTGGACGGTTGTCCGTCCAAAGGCCTGTGGACATTGTCCACACCCTGTCCACGGGCGACTTTCGACCTGCATTGTGATCCCCTCATCCTGGCTCTGCCTTCACTACTTCATGCAGTTCTCTGTTTCAGACGACATGACTTCGCGGCCTAGTTCGTCGGCGTCGGCGGACGAGCCGGGTTCAGCGGGAACGTTTCTGGGGTATCAGAGGCTGTGGCGTTCCACCCGGCGGCAGAGTGCAGGTGTGTGGGATCCGGACTCTTCTTCCGGGAGCGGTCCTGGTTTGGTTGATCCGTAAGACCTGTCCATGGCTGGACGCGCGGCTATCGTCTTCCTCCCATGCATAGGGCCAGTGCCGTTTTCGCTAAGAAAGGCGTCCCGAGCAGACTTGCGGTAGACGAGGCGGCTGCCGCGCCGCTCAGAGACGGGCCCGTCACCGACGGTCATTCCGCTGAACACGGCGACGATCACGTTGGCGGCATTGGCGTCGTGGACGAGGTAGTCGGCCGCTGGCGGCCACCGGATGTGTCTGTCAGTTTTGTGTGTCGTTCTGTAACGGAGTCACCGCTGGGTTTGAGGGTCCGGAGTGCAACTTGGGGAACCGGGAGCGATCCAAAGTTTCGAGAGGAAATAAGCGACGGAGGAACGCCGAAGCGAAACTTTGGATCGTGCCCGGCGCGGAGCGCCCTGGTTGCGTGGAGGACCGACCCAGCGATGATGGGGATCAGAATGACAAACAGCGAAGTTGCTTCTGGTGGGTTCATGGGAGGTGGGAAGTGGGGCGGCATGACGCCAGCGTGTGCTGCTGGTCCGCGGAGAAACTACGGTGTTAGCTGTGCGGCGCCGGATTGTCTTCAGAGGGCGAATTCTGCTTGTTCGACGACTGACCTGTCGTTGGCGTCGAGACGTGCTGCCGCCACGGGCACGGCCATCTCACGTCACGTATTTCGAGGAGGCGTCGGTGAAGCCGAGTTTCTGCGTGCCTGCCGAAGACTATGAGGCAGCTGGCTCGTCGCCGGGGGACCGGGGCGGTAGGTGTCGGTACAGGGTCGTGCGCTTCAGGCCGGTCACGGCGGTTATTTCCCGGAAGGAAGAACCGTTAGTCCGGAGCAGGGCAAGGGCTCCGTCTAAATCGACCCATTTGAGGCGCCCGTAGATCAACCCGGATCTCGTTGTGAATCGCAGCGATAAATGGCGGTCTTTTTGCGGCGCCAAATGTCGCCCTGCTAATCCGCAAGCCCTCTTGACCGCGTGTAGAAAGGCGCTCGGGACATACCGAGATCCCCGGCAACCTGCGCCGCGGGCTCGCCACCTTTGACCAGGTGGACAGCGCTTCTGATCTGACTTTCAATAACCCGGCGGGGCCGGCCGCCAAGATCCTTGCCAGCTTCTCTTCGCTTGATAATGCGATCCGTGACGCGTTCGCGCTTCATTTCGTGTTCCATCTGGGCGAGAGCGGCCATAATCGTGAACAACATTGACCCCATCGGCGTGGTGGTGTCGACATCGACTCCGCCCAGGTTCAGGACGCGCAGGCCGGCACCCCTGCTTCGGAGTTCATCGGCAAAAGCGAGCATTGGGTGGATCGCCCAAGCCGGTTCAAAGTCGTGATGACGAGGGTGTCACCCTCCATGAGCGCGTCAAGTGATTGATCGAACTGGTCGTGAAGCGCGCGCTCCGGAGACTCCATGGTCAATGTAGAGGTCATCACGTCGAACGCCGGCAAGCAGATCCGCCCGCTGCCGGTCGGTGGACTGCTGCCGTGTCGAAACTCGTGCATATCCAATAAGTTTCGTCGCAGGTTTCGAGACATAGTTATGAGAATCGCCGGGCGCGGAGAAGATCGCGTGAATTCACAGGAACCAAGGTCCCGCCCACACGGGTGGTTGTTCGCCGATGAGACGCCTCGTATCCCTAGGGTTTCGAGACGCCTATGTCTCTTATTAGTTATGTCGGCTGAGGCTAGTGGAGGAGTTTTTGAATGACCGATCCGTCTCCGTGGAAGATCAGATTTCTGCCTTGGCCGTCAATCCAGACCCAAAAGTATGAGGCGTCTTCGCCGACGTCATCCACCGTGCCATGTTCGGGTGCACATCCGGTTCGTTTGACGATCACTCTGTCGCCCCGGTTCAGGTGAATCCAGTTGTGATAGCTGAGTAGGCGACTTTGCGGGCCCGGGGATGGGACTTTCACTAGCTGAGTGTCTGCATTCATGGTGTTCCTTCCGGTGGATTCGGCGTTTCCGTCCACCAGGTCCGGGTATATAAGGATGGGCGGGGCGGGCACCCGTGTGCACGCCCCGCCCTTTTTCCTTTAGTACTGCTAGGTCAGTTCTGGGGTACTACCTGCATGCTTGGGGGCTAGCGCCTCCTGCTCGGCCGAGTTGTCTTCTGTGTCCGCTAGGCCCTCCTTTTTCTGCACCCGGCGGGCCCATGCTGAGGTGATGATTGGGCAGAGCACTGCGGAGACGACGACCGAGGCTGCCACGAGCACTGTGGCGTGTTCCGCGGCCGGCGCGTAGACGGGGTTGGCCGTGGCGATGATGGCGGGGACCAGCGCCGCGTTGCCGGCTGTGGTTGCTGCGGCGAGGCCTGCTACGCCGTCGCCGCCGGTGAGTTTGTCGGCGAGCAGCAGCACTGCGCCGCCGGCGAAGACGACGAACAGGCCGAGGGCGATGCCGAGCAGTCCTGCTTCTACGACGGCGTTGAGGTTGATGGTCAGTCCGAGGGCCAGGCCCAGGAAGGGGATCATGGCCGGTACCAGCGGGGCCAGGAGGTGCCGCATGTTCTTGTCCAAGTTTCCCAGGAGCATGCCCAGTGCCAGCGGGAGGATTGCGCCGACGAGTGCCTGCCAGGGGAAGGCAGCGAGGCCGGCGATGCCGAGGGTGACCATGGTCAGGAAGGGGCCGGATTCGAGCGAGAGGATTGAGTAGGCTCCGGCGTCTCGTTTCCGGCCGAACTGGCCCATGAGGGAGATGTAGAGACCGCCGTTGGTGTCGTTCAGGGCGGCGACGAGTGCGAGGGTTGAGAGGCCTGCGAGGATTCCGGTTTCGATGGGTGCTTCGCCGAGGAAGCGTCCGGCGATGACGCCGATGAGGATGGCGAAGAGGATCTTGGAGCCGAGGAGCACGCCGCCCTTTTTGAGGATGTAGGGGGTTGATTTGACTTCGAGCGTTGCACCGAGGCACACGAAGAACACGGCCAGGAGGGGCGGAAGGCCGGTGAAGAAGGCTCCGGTGAAGGAACCGAAAAACTTACCGGCGTCCGGGGCCAGGGTGTGGATGACGGCGCCGATGAAAAGGGGCACCAGCATCATCCCGCCGGGGACTTTTTCCAGGGCTTTCTTGATGGGAATCGACATTGATTTCTCCTGTGAATAGCTGGGTGGTTGGGAGCTGCACGGGTCGGACCGTCAGTTCCGTTGTTGGGTTGGGTTAGCCGAGGCCTGGGATGAGCAGGACTTTGCAGGCATCTCCGGTGAGAAGCTCTACGGCTTCGTCGATTTCGCTGAGTTTTTTGCGGTGGGTGATGAGCCAGTCGAGCTCCAGCTTCCCGGAGTCCAGCAGCAGCAGGCTTTGTTCCCAGGTTTCCCAGAGCCGGCGTCCGAAGATGCCGCGAAGGGTGATGCCTTTTTTGTTGATGTAGGCGGCGATGTCGACTTCGGCGGGGCTGCTGGGGTGTCCGACGGTGATGACGGTGGCTTCGCGGCGGACGGCTTCGAAGAGTGTGGTGAGGGTGCCGGGGGCTCCTGAGCATTCGAAGGCGACGTCGAAGCCGCCGCGGCGGCCGGTGAGTTCGCGGCAGCGTTCGATGATGCCGTCGTTGGGGTGCAGGGCGGTCGCGCCGAGCTTTTCGGCTTGGGCCCTCCGGTAGGGGTTGGGGTCGACGGCGATGACATGGCTGGCGCCCATGAGCAGTGCCAGGTTCACGACGACGAGGCCGACCGGGCCTGCGCCGCTGACGAGCACGGCCCGGCCTGCGACGGAGTAGTTGGCGCGCTGGATGGCGTGCACGGCGACGCCGGCTGCCTCGAGCAGGGCTCCGGATTCGAGGGACAGGCCGGTGGGGAGCTTGACGCAGATGTCTTGCGGCACGGCGGCGTACTCGGCGAAGACGCCGTCGATGTGCATGCCCAGGATTCCGGTGCGTTCGCAGGTGTGCGCGTCGCCGGTGCGGCAGGGGAAGCATTGTCCGCAGGTCAGGTGGCTTTCGAGGGCGACCTGGTCGCCAACCTGCAGTCCGGTGACGCCGGCTCCGACCTCGACGATGGTTCCTGCGCCTTCGTGCCCGAGGATAACCGGGAGGTTGAGGTTGAACGCCTGGGCCGACGGGGTCCATTCGTAGAGTTCGCGGTCGGTGCCGCACAGGGACGCGGCGCCGACTTCGATGACGACGGAGCCTTCTGTTGCCTTGGGGTCGCCGGCGTCGGTGACGTAGGTGACGCCTCGCTCTGCTGCGTTCTTAACTACTGCCCGCATGGGGGCCGCCTTTCATTGGTTCCGGTGATGCGTGGAGGATTTGTGTTGGGGGGTGTCAGCTGGGGAGCTGACCGGCGAAGCGGCGCAGGATGTCGGTCGGGCCGACCTGTCCGCCCTTGAGCAGGAGCCTGCACCCTCCGACAGCGGAAGCGCCGTCGGCCTGCAGGATTGGGCCGGCTGTGACGAACTGGTCAGAAACGCGCAGCTGGCTTACACCCATGGCGATGAGTGCATGGCTGGAGGTGTCACCGCCGCAGACGCCAATGTCCCAGGTGAGGCCGGCTGTGGCCATCCTGGCGGCGATGCCGCCGATCAGTGCGCCGACGTAACCGGCGTCCACCGGCTCGTTGGCGCCGTAGCGGGGGTCCGCCGCGCCGCGGGTGGTGTGCACGATGACGTTCCTTCCTGCCCGAAGGGCAGCGGAAACGCGTTCATCGAGGGCGGCCACGAGTGCGGTGTCATCGCGCTGCAGCAGTTCGGCAGGCACGGGAACGTCCTCCCAGCCATTGGAGATGGCGTCGTTGATCTGCTCCGCTGTGGTGCTGGACGCTGAAGCGCTTACAGCCAGCACCGGGCCGGACGGGCGTTGCGGGCCGGGTGTGCGCGGAGCCTGGTCCGAGATTGACCGTGCCAGGGCTGCCATGATGCCGCCGGATCCCACGACGATGGACGGGCCGTGGCCGTGTTCTTCCCGCGTGAGGGCTTCTGCGATGGCGTCCATCTGGTGTTCGTCCACGGCGTCGACGACAAAGGCCTGTGCCCCGAGGTCCCTGCGCCGTTCCGCCCAGGAGTCCTTGAAGGTGCCGTCCTCATAGGCGGGAAGATGGATCGCCTCGGGCACCTGGGTGCCGCCGAGCTGTTCGGCCAGGACCTGGCGCAGGTCCGCCTCGGCCATGGGGGTGGACGGGTGCCGGGACATCACCGGGTGGCGGTCCAGCCGGTAGGTTTTGCCGGCGTAGTTGGCGTAGTGATTGCTGAAGGCGGTGTACCGGCCGAAGCCCGGCTGGGCCGGCGCCACGGGAATGGGACCGTGCAGGGGGAATTGCTGATGGAGCAGCTGGATCCCGCGGCCGATGCTCCCGACAGTGGTGGAGCTGTCGAAGGTGGAGCAGACCTTGTACAGCAGCACGTCCAGGTTCAGGGCCGCAATCCCGGCGAGGTCCCTGATGACCAGGTTGTCGAACGCTGTTCCGGACAGGGAGCGGGCCGGTCCTGCGAACCCGACGACGTCGGTGTCCGTGGGCAGCGGCGCGTCCCCGATGACCAAGGCAGCTTCCAGGCCGTAGCGGTGGGATTGGGCCAGGACGTCGGCGGCTCCGGTGAGGTCGTCCGCGACGAAACCGAAAGCTGGCATCTCAGGCACCTTTCCCGAAAGTCTGGACTGCGTGCAGGAGAGCGTCGTCCCCCGTTGAGGCGAGTTTGTCCGCTGCCGACTGCAGCGGCACTCCGTCCACGGCTGCTTCCCACGCTTGGCGCAGGCTCCGCACTCCGGCGCCGGGGCCGTCCGGGTGGGCTGCGACGCCGCCGCCGGCGAGCATCATCAGGTCCGTGGAACCGACCGCGTCGAAGGTGGGACCGGGAGTGGTGACATTCTGCCCCGAGGACAAAACAGGCAGCGGTGCAATGGTCTGTCCGAGGGGTTCGAGCAGGCTGCTGATGTTGGCCGCGACTTCGTCGTCGAGTTCGTAGAACTTGCTGCCGAGTCCGCTGGCGTGCAGGTGGTCGGCGCCGGCAAGGCGGGCCATTTGCTGCCAGACCCGGTAATCCATGCCCAGGGCCTTGGACCGCATGGAGGCGGCGAGGCCGGCGCGGTGGCCGTGGATCGGTACCTCGGCGAAGCTGCGGAGCAAGGCAAGAGCCGGGAGCCCCATCACGGGGATGTTCAGCATCACGCAAGTGCCGCCGGCTTCAACAACCAGGTCGTGGCGCTTCTGCAGGCCGGCGAGGTCACCGGTGATGTTGAAGGCATACATGGTGGAGTGGCCCGTGACCTGCTCAGCGGCGCGGATTTCCTCGGTAGCGACTGCGACCCGGCTTTCCAGCGGCAGGTACGCCGGATCAGTCATGAGCTCGTCGTCCTTGATCAGGTCAATGGACGCCATCGCCAGATCCCGGACCACCAGACGGAACTCCTCTTCCGAGAGCCCGACATTGGGTTTGACGATGGTGCCGACCATCACCCCTTGAACGTCACTGATGAGATTGCGCGTCCCCTCGATGCCGAAGGCCGGGCCAGGGTGGGCGGCCACGAAGTCCTCCGGCAGCTCAATGTTCTGGAGCCGGCAGGCATACAGATCGCCCAGCTCGAAGAGATTGCCTGCAATGGCAGTCTGCAGGGTCGCCAGGTCGGTTCCGACGTTCTCCATCGGGAAATCAACGGTCACCAAGGCAGCGCGGACTTTTTCCGGGTTGGCCCGTGACGGCAGGGAAGGCCGGCAAAAACCAAGCTCCTGAACATCGGATATCCGGGCGGCGTGCCGTTCCCGGATGCGGGCCGATTCGCCGGGGACCGGCAGGAAGGTGCCGCTGGACTGCTCGCCCGCCATGATGGCTGCGGCTTTCGCGGGGTCGATCTCGGACTCTAGGTAGTAGGTGCAACGCACCGAGCGCGGGTCGCGCATGGATTCTCCAATTCGGGGGGTTTTGAAACTCACGTATCCGACTGTCACCTGCAGGTACTCTCACTTCGCTCACGCGCCGATGCGGGCTCAAGCAGGTGACTCGCACTCCGGGTCTGTGGCGTCTCCTGTGATTCCAAGCCCGAAGTTGTACGTACCTTTGATACGTACAATACTGGGTGGTGTGGGTCACGTCAAGACGGGACCCTGTCACTGCTCAGCGTTAGAGGAGCAGCGGGAGGGCTAAGATTTGCACAGCGACAGAGGAGTTAGCGTGAGTTTGGAACCAACAGACACAGGGTCGGAGCCGGCGGGACGCGGCCGTGGTTTGAACCGGGAAGCCGGAGGCCCCCTCCATGCACAGATCCGGGACATCCTGCACCGGCAGATCTTGGACCTTGCACTGTCCCCAGGGTCCTCCCTGCCCACGGAAGAGGAACTGCAAAGGCAGTTCGGTGTCTCCCGCAGCGTCGTGCGCCAGGCCCTGTCAGGCCTTTCTGACCTCGGCCTGATCCGGCGCCAGCGCGGCCGCGGCAGCGTCGTAGCCGCAACACCTGTCCTCCGCCGGCACGTTCAACGCGCGGGCGGCCTGGATGAACAGGCTGCCGCACATGGCCAGCGCCTGCGCACTCACGTTCTTGCCGTGGAACCATCCGAGCCGCCCCAGGCAGGCATCGAGGCACTCAACACCACCAACACCTGGAAAATCGAACGGGTCCGCTACCTCGACGATCTTCCCGTTGCCTTCATGCGCACCTGGGTCCCCCGCGACTTCTTCCCACACTTCACCGCAGAACTGCTCGAAAACACCTCACTCCTCGGCCTGATGCGCGACCACGGCTACCACCCCGCCGGCGGACCCCGCCAAGTCCAGGCCGTATCCTCAGACCCTGACCTGGCACGGAAACTGAACATCAACACCCGCGAACCACTGCTTCTGCTCCAAGGCGTAACCCGGGACGCACTCGGCCACGGCCTCGAATGGTTCAACGTCTGGCACAGCCCCAACACCATCTTCGACGTTGATGCACAAGTCACCAGCCAGCCCGGACGCGTCTCCCAAGAACACATCCGCCGCCTGCGCAACCTGACCCAGCAACTCGAATCAGAACTAGCCGACCTCGAACGAGGAGCACGCTAAAGCGCGCCCCCCACGGCCAACCGACCCCTGACATCTATCGGGACACCTCAAAAGTTGGGAACGAACGCCGGCAAGAAGCAGGCGCACCCTTGCGGGCCGCCAATGCCTTCTCCCGTTTGGGCCTGGCTTGTCTCATAACCTGTGTGCCTCAAATCCCTAAGGTTGTGAGACGGACGAGTGCGCGCCGCCGAACCGGAATGGCGCCAATTCCTCGAGGGTCCTCGTCGAGCGACTGCGGACGGCCGTACGGTAGCCGCTCGTCTCCTGCGAAGCTTTGCCGCTGATACTCGACGACTACCCTCGGGGAGTATCCCTGCTGAGCATTAGCCGGGCAGGCACCCCGGCGACGAGGGCCGGGGTAAGTAGCAGCAGGCCGTAACCGGGGATAGCTGCAGATATGAGAGCCGCGGCAACAGCAGCGGCTGAGAAAACAACCAAGGCAGAGCCGCGGCGATCACCGCGCCGATCCCGTGGCTCGCGCCCGTGACCAGCGCGACCTTCCCGTCGAGGTGCCCGGAGCTGGTCATCGTTCTTCTCGATTCGCGGCGGCCCGGTTCTGCGGCAGGAGGAAGCCGACCGCGACAAGCCAGAGGAGCCCGCCGAACCGACCGATCGGGAGCAGGAATTGGAGCGGCTCGACGGCCATGGAGAGGAAGCTCAGCTCGGACAACGCGGCGATGACGAGCCCGGTCCAGGCAAGCCAACGCGGTATGAAACGCAGAATCAGGGCCGGGACGGCGATTCCGGCGACGAGAAGCCCCATACCGACGACGTAACCTACCCCGCCCGCGATGAACGCGAGAAACGACAGCGCGTGGGTGAGCGCCAGGTCGGTGGTGATCTCCGGGCGGCTCAGAACCCAGCTCAGCAGAGCCGAGAGCAT
>NZ_JBFBEY010000025.1:0-66401 GCF_040683875.1 Arthrobacter sp. NPDC093128 | reverse complement strand
GACAATCACCAAAGCACCGCCGACCATCACGGACGCTCGTTTAGGCTTGCTAACCACCCGCATCGACGGTCGCCTCCTCACAGGGTGCGTGACCCGGTGAGATCATCGAACGCCCGCGCCTCGCCTGTGTCAACGATTTCCTCTCAATATCCTGGGAGGCACAGGCAGCCGCCGCAGGGCCACCTTCCTCCACCAGCAAAGCTGCAGGTAATCCGTGTCCCACTGCCTTCCCGTGGGAATGCCCGCAAGGGGTCGCTATCCCTCGGACCGCGCATTCTTCGCCGTTACTGGGTCCGGTGCACGAGACAGCCATTTTTCGGCCCGGTCAGGGTTCGGCCCCTGGGCTGAGGGAAGACGGCGAGAGGTGCCTGTAAGAATGGGGCATGCCCGCGCATAACTTTCCGATCAGACGGCTGGCCGAAGACCCGGCCCACGTTCTCGACCGCGGTCGGTGGCCTGGTGTCCTGCCTCCTGTAGCCCAGGTTCTAGACCAGGGGCTCGATCTGACTCCGGCCACTATCTTCGTAGGCGAAAATGGGTCGGGAAAATCCACTCTTGTGGAAGCCATCGCGCTGGCTTATGGCTTGTCTCCTGAAGGCGGATCTACAGGGGCCCGCCACAGCACCAGGTCTACCGAATCCATACTCGCCGATCACCTGCAGCTCGTCCGGAACGCCGGCGCGACAAGACGCGGATACTTCCTGCGGGCTGAAACCATGCACGGCTTCTTCACCTACCTTGAGAAGAACCCGAGCACCTCGGGTCCGGACATCTCGTTCCACGACATGTCACACGGAGAATCGTTCTTGGAACTGGCAGTGGATCGTTTCCGGGGACGCGGATTGTGGGTGCTCGATGAACCGGAATCGGCGCTGTCCTTCGCGGGATGCCTCAGCCTCCTCGCGGTCCTGAAAGATCTCCTCGCCGAAGGCTCTTCGCAGGTCATCATGTCCACACACTCCCCTGTTCTTGCAGCACTTCCCGGCGCGCGGATTCTCGAAGTCGGCCCATGGGGACTTCGGCAGCAGGAATGGTCGGACCTCGATCTGGTTTCCAGCTGGCGATCATTCCTGGTCTCTCCTGAAAGATACCTGCGACACCTTTAAGGCAAGTCCTCTCAGGGTTGGGCTCACGATCCCCAACGGGGCACAATGCCCCAATTACTTCCGTCGTGCAAGAATCGCGGCATGGATGAGGATGAGCGGCAGACGAGGGAACAATTGATGATCCACGACGCCCTGGTGCAAGCGATGGATCGGCGCGACGAGGTCTTCCAGGAGATTGAGGATTCAGAGGACATGGACGAAGCAATCCGTCGCGTGGGTCAGCTGTTGGGCGTGGGAGAGCTGGGCAGCCGGTTTGTCCTCGACCTGCAGGCCAGAAGATTCACCCGAGACCAGCGTCAGGCCGTCGCTTCATATGCAGAAGAACTTAGATCAAAGTTGCGTGATGGCCGCTGATGACTTCGTGTTCTCCGTCGATTACTGGTTCGGCAGTCGATTAGCCACTTCAGCAGGCAGTCGGGATATTGTCAGCGTTATGCGCGAACCCTGGCTATTCGCCTTCGGCGCCGTCTTCGTGATCGGATCCGTGTCAACGCTTCTTTGGACGCGCAACTTCGAGCGCAGGAAGAACCGGCTGGGTTGGGCAGAGAACGGTGAAACATTTGGCAAAAGGCACCAGATTCAGTTGGCCGCATGCGTTGCAGCTGCCATCGGCACCTTCGTGACGGTGGCCTACGGGCTCGGGTTGCCCCCGGGTGCCGGGCGGACTGGCGAACTCGGGCTGATCCTCATTCTCATCCCAATTATTTGGGTCGTTTTTCGCAAAGACATTGCTCGCTATCAATATCAAATCGCCATGACGATGTTCGGCAAGCTCCGACCTGAGCAGGATCAAGAGCAACATCAGATAAGGGCAATGGAGTCCTTCGGAATTGCATTCAGCGTCTTGCTCTTCATCACAGGAATCGTGTTGCTGACTTTGAACTTGGCGTTCTCATAGCGCGTGCCCCTCGCCACCAATCTTTACCTGCAAGGCTGCAGGATATCCGTGCCTTGGCTGCTGCGTTCCACTTCCTTCCCGTGGGAATGCCCGCAAGGGGTCGCTATCCCTCGGACCGGGCATTCTTCGCCGTTACTGGGCCCAGTGCATGAGACGGCCATTTTTCGGCCCGGTCAGGGTTCGGCTTTTGGACATTAAAGCGGCGCGTTCCCTGGGGCTGTTTGCTCCGCTGTGTGAGCCAGGAACCGGCCCGCCCGCCGGAAGTCACGGACGAGAAACCCTACCCCGGCCGCTATTACTCCCACACCAATCGCCATCAGCCAAGCGAACAGACTGTCACCGCGCAGGGCCAAGTTCATGACTTGAGGAATGAAGATGAGCGGATACAACGGCGCCAGAAGCAGTTGCGTGGCCAGGCCCTTTCGTAATTGCACCGCGGCGGCCCGGGTGACCGAAAGATGTTCCGAATCGATGGGTCCCTTCCCTGCGATCTGACGACGGACCTGCTTCTTTTCCTCGTTTTCCAAGGAAAGAAGCACATCGATCCTCCCGAACTTTACTGCGGGTGCCACTTTCTTCGCGTTGTAGACCAAGCCCCCAATCAGGGCGCCTAGAAATCCAAGGAGAAACCCGAAGGTCAGGAAGACCGGCAACCTCTCCGGGGTGCCCGGGAAAGCCAGGGTTGCGCCGATGGTCACGGCCGCGACCAGGATGAAGAATCCGGCAGGGAAATAGCGGGTGTAATAGGTTTTCACGGCCTCGCCCAGGCCGATGTCTTCGATGCCCTGGGCTCTTCTCATCGCGTTTGCCCAGCGGTCGTTGGACTCTTCCATGAGATCGTCAATCCCGCTCATTGTCTTCTTCTTCCTCGAAGCACAAAACGCCGACAAGACGCTAGTGAAAACCTAATGATGCGTCCTGCCCAGATCCTCAAATCCTGAACTATGAGCACCAATAAACCAATGGCCCCAGCCCGGTATTCCTGGTCAACCAGTCCGCTCAGGAGACATCTTTGTCGCGGATTCGGCAGCCCTCACTCGGGGCAGCGACGATTCGCAGGCGGTGCAATCGAGCGAGGTGTTGCCACTCATTGCGGACCGAACCGCTGGGGGCACACAATGAAATATCTACCGGTGGGGGTCGGGAACATGCGTCGAGGTCTAAGAATCGTTGTCACCGCGTTTGTATTCTCGCTCGGGCTCACCTCATGCTCGCCAAGTCCACTTCCCAAAGATAGTCAGGGACCCGTCGTCTACGATCAAGGCCAAGTCCGGCTGTGTGGCACGGTTATCAGCCGTGGCCGGAACGTCCCGGTGATCTACAGCATCGTGAATGGCTCAGTACAGCCTATTGAGGGCACAAGTAGCACCGGGCTCATTTATCTGAGCTTCACCCAGGACTGTGCCAGTGGCGCCGATTATCAAATTGCACCTGCGGATAGTGCGGAAATCTCGCAAGAGGTCGCAGGTCCAGCAGGAACTGCGTTGGCGGTCGTACTTAAACCGACCAAGAAAAACTTCACCGTCATTGCGACGACGTCGTCCGGGATAAAGAAGAGCGTAGAGATCCGCCTAACAAGCATTCCGTGTTCGTCTCCGGAGCTGAACTATCGTCCGGAGAGATCTTTCAGGTGGCAGTACCAGCCTCCGGCCGGTGCGACTGATGGAATCGCATCACTGCAACTACGTGTGGCTCAGACTGCCCGTACATTGTCGCTTTCACTCTGCGCGGCCGCGAGTCGGTTCTCCGGACTTCGCTCGTCGGAGGAGCCCATATTCGGCCCGGTCAGGGTTCGTCTTGTAGCCGGCCGCGGAAGGGTTCAAAGAGCGTCCTCTTCTTCACAGTCAACGGATCTCCGTCGAAGCGTACCGCTGTGCTGAATCGTCGCTGTCGCTGAGCTATTCGTTCAAAAGCTACTCCGCAGATTACCGATAACAGCCGTCTCAAAGCCGCTTCTCGTTGGGTTCAAAGCCCTACGCGCAACTCCACAGCGAGCTGCGGGTAGAGCCATGGACGCCGAGTTGGTCTTCCCTCTCGGCCGGAACTGCGTACTCTTCGGCCGATTGCAGCTGGTTCACGCAGAATCCGTGCGCCCCTTGCCCGACTGCCTCTGTACAAAGCCATGCACAAGGTCATGTCGCCCCACCCCGACACCTCCATGAAGTCGTGAGCCCAAACTCTCATTCCCCTGGAAAACGACAGATGGAGCGCGCGATGTTTCTGGCAGCTGTGGATCCTGGCATCACCCCAAACACGAACTTCCCCTTTCTCGAATCGCTCAAGCAGATCGGTGGAGGCATCCTGGTCGGGGCCTTCATTGTGATCGCGATCGTGGCGATCGTCGGAGCCGCAATGCTCCTCGCCGGCAAGTTGAGCCAGTCATCTCGGCTCGCCTCGGGCGGCGGCATGATCCTGCTTTGGACAGGACCGGTGGCAGCAATACTGGGCGGGATCAATGGCTACATCCTCTGGTCCCAGTCGGCATTCAATCTCGGATTTTAGGTCCAGTCAGTCATGCCGGTTCAATGCGACCTGAACGGATGGTGGCCGCCCGGTTGCGGTCTCGTCTCTCAAGCGAACGACGGCGTCCAAGGCTCCATCACGTCGTTCTTCGCGAACATCCTCCAGAGCACCGCATCCTGGATCTGGTCATTCATCACGGGCGCGTTCAGTGTCTCTGACGTCGATGATTCTCAATGGACGGCCGTCGAAGGACTGACGAGTTGGTGGATTGTCATCATGATGACGCCACTCGTCGTGGCCATGATCCTCCAGTTGCTGTCCGGTCTGATCAGCCAACAACCCCGCCGCCTGGTGCGGGCAATGGTTGGCGGTGCTGCGGCCATTCCCCTGGTGGCGGGTGCCGTTTACCTTGTCCGGCAGCTCGCAAAGGTGGGAGATTCCGCAGCTACGGCATTGCTCGACTCCATGGGGACGGATCCCTATCTGGTGTTCATGCGGCTCTTCGGGTTCGAACGGGCCCCGGCGGACTCCGGCCGGGAATGGAACGTCGTGTCGTTGGCCCCGGGAACCAGCGGCGGTGCGACTGGGGCCGTCGTCGTCACCGTGATGGCTGTCATTGTCGTCTGGATCCTGGCCTTCATTCTGATGTGTTCGATGATCTTCCGATCCTTTGCGCTCATCGTGCTCGCCGCTGTTGCTCCAGTCGCTCTCATGCTGATGCCGTGGGAGAAGACGAAAACTTGGGCCCGTCGGTGGTGCGAGATCGTCGTTGCTTTGCTGCTCGCCAAACCTCTTGCAGCGACTGTGCTGGCCGTGGCCATCAAGCTCTTTGCCGACTCGAAGTCATTCGCCGGGCTGGCCGCTGGTGTTGTGGGCATGGCACTGGCCTGCGGTGCGCCTCTGATGGCATTGCGGCTCGTGAGTTTCGCCGGAGGCGAGCTGGCCGCGGCCGCGCAAACTGCCGGTGGTGGACACGTCCTCACTCGGACCTCGAGCTTCACCGCCCGGCAGATCAGCCGGCAGACCGGTGGCCGTTTCACTCTGGCAGGGATGGCTGGCCGTTCGTCGATGACCCGCCCAATCCAGTCGAGTCGTCACCAATTTCCCACCCGCACGCTGCCGACCGATGCCCCTCTTCCGGGAAGGCCAACGGGTACAACGCCGTCATCGGCGCCAGCTGGCAACGCTGGTGCGTTGATGCTCGACGCCGGCACCTCGGCCGCCAGCCCAGCCTCTCCTCAGCCGAGTGGCGCACCACCGCGCCCGGCCCCGGGCGCATCAGCGTCGGGAACCAGAAGTGGCGGCAAGTCCCCAAGAGAGCCGCAACGGCCACCGTCGTCGAAGCTACCGAACGACGTGCCACCGATCGCCCCGACGGCAAATCCTCCCATCCACCGGCCACGAGTCATCCAGCCCCCAACCGACGGTGATTTCCATGTCTGAAACTTCACGCGCCCTCGAAGCAGTCAAATTCCCCCGCTACGAGCGCCGCGGCTTGTTCATGGGACTGAAGTGGTATCAATTGCTGTTGCTAGCGGCCGGCGTAGTCGTGGCAAGTCTGGCATCGGCATCTCAAGGACCGATCGGCTTGTTCGCGTCGGGACCGTTGTGGCTGGGGCTGATGCTCCTCGGGCTGTTGCAGTATTCACGGATTCCGTACCCGGTATGGGCCAGCCATGCCGTCCTGTTCTTCTACCGATCGATGGCCGGACAAACAAGGTTCCTAACCAGACCTGAACGAGCAGTCCTGGCTGGACGGCTGGCGCTTCCGGGAGGGCTGGGGAACCTGGAATTGCGCCGGACCTCGCGAGGAGAGTGTTTCATCATGGATGCCCGTGGCAGAGAGGCGGTAGCCGTACTTCGCTGCAGCACACGGTCATTTGCGCTGTTGGACAGCGACGATAAAGCATGGGCCGTCCAGGCCTGGTCCCGCGTACAGGCTGGCATGGCCCAGCGAACAAGTCTCGCGAGAATCGCCGTGCAGGACTTTACGGTTCCGTATCCGTCCACCGCCCTGCGGGACTTCTACGAAATGGCGTCCCCGCGGCCGACGGACGTCTCCAGCAAACTCACGTGGGGCCAGCGCGCGTACGAGGATCTGATTTCTGCAGCCGGCTCCACGATGAGCCACGATCTCCTGATCGCGCTTGTGGTGGATATGGCCAAGGCCCGACGCCGGATCAAAGAGTCAGGCGGGGGACTGGCCGGTCTCGAACAGGTGCTCCGTCTGGAGGTCGAGGCCATGACCACCGCGCTGGGGACGCACAGCGTCAGGGTGGAGGAGTGGCTGCCGGAGAACGGAATCCTCGACGTCGTTCGGGGCGCATTCGATCCTGCCGCCGTCGCACGCGGGGCAGGGAATCCGGCCAAGAAGAAATTACAACCCCGAGACTCCATGCCGCCTAACATGCCTGCGGGCCCCATGGCCGTGGAAGAGCACTGGACATACGTGCGAACGGATTCCGGTTTTCATCAAACCTTCTGGATCGCTGAGTGGCCACGGCAGAAGGTATTTCCGGGTTTCCTCCATCCGCTGATTTATGTGGGCGACTTCCGGCACACGGTGACGGAGGTGATTCGGGCCGTCCCCACAACCGAGGCACTGCGGGACATCCGCTCCGCCCAGGAGGCCCATGAAACCAGACGCCGCATCAATACCCGCTTCGACAGGCAGCTGACCCGCGAGCAACGGGCTGAGGAAGAAGAGGTCGCCCAGCGCGAGGAGGAAATCGTCGCAGGACACGGAGATGTTAGGCCCGCTGCCTACGTGACCGTTACTGCGGGGACCTTGGAGGACCTGGCCCGTCACCGGCAGGAACTGGAGTCTGCAGCCGCGGGAGCCTTCGTGGAACTGCGCCTGCTGGCCGGACAGCAATGGGCTGCGTTCGTCGCCGGTGCGCTCCCGTTCGGGCGGGGTCTGCGATGACACGGACAAACCAGTCGGTGGAATACGTGCCGTCCGGCGTGAACCGCAAGGAGCGGAAGGAACGACGGCGGCGGGCGGCTGCCGCTGACAGCCAACCGTGGGCGGCCGCTCTAAACCGGGTTGGCGAGATGGTCGGCACCCGGCTGGAGACCGCCGAACACGTCGGCGATTGGGGGAGCCGGGAACCCGCCTCGCTGCGTGGCCCGCACCGCCTGCGTCCGGCACCGCATCGCGCGTCCACCCTGACCTTCGCCGCGGCGTATCCGTTCATCACAGAGTCGGGCCTCGGCAACGAAGGCACATACATCGGGACAGATGTCTTCGGCTCGGGAGCGTTCTCCTACGATCCGTGGATTCTCTATGACAAGGGCGTCATCAGCGGACCCTCGATCGTTGTCATCGGCACCGTGGGGACCGGGAAGTCCATGTGCGGAAAGTCCCTGGTGGCGAGGTCCATAACGCTGGGGCGGAAGGCCGCCGTCGCCTCCGATCCCAAAGGTGAATGGGTCGCCGTCGCCAATGCGGTTGGCGGCAAGGTCATTTCCGTAGGCCCCGGTCGCGCTGCCCGCGTCAATCCACTCGACGCGGGGCCACGGTCCAGCGCCTTGAGTGAGGCGCAGTGGCATGCCGTGGTGCGCCAGCGCCGTCGCTACCTGTTGGTGGCACTGGTTTCTCTCATGCGGCAGGGCATGCCCCTCCGTCCGGTGGAGCACACTGCCCTGGACATGGCTCTCATGGAGACGGTAGCCGAGAACTCGAATCCGACGCTGCCGATGGTTCTGGACCATCTGTTGAACCCGTCGAAGGAAACGATCGGGCTGGTGGGCAAGGATGGGGGATTGGCGGTCAGCCACTCCCTGAGGCGGACGGTCTCCGGTGACCTGGAAGGCATGTTTGACGCCCCGTCCACGGTTGCTTTCGACGCCGATGCGCCCATGATGGTGATGGACACTTCCGCGCTCATCGGCGCGTCGGAGCAAGCGTTGTCCCTGGCCGCCGCGTGCGGCGCCACTTGGCTGGAGGCAGCCGTCACCAATCCCGACGGCGGCAAACGGCTGGTGGTGTACGACGAAGGCTGGCGCATGCTGGCCGACCCGTACATGCTCGCCAAAATGAGCGAGCAGTGGCGGTTAGCCCGCACCTACGGCATTGCGAATCTGCTCATCATGCATAAAGTCGCCGACCTCAACGAAATCGGAGACAGCTCCAGTGGGCACCGGCAAAAGGCACTCGGCCTGCTGACCGAGGCGGACACCAGGATCATCTACCGGCAAAAGCACGACGCCATGCGACTGACGAAAGAAGCCCTTGGGCTGTCTGAAGCCGAGTGCGAGCACGTAGAGAACCTCCCCAAGGGTGTTGGCCTCTGGAAGGTCGGGAACCGTTCCTTCATCGTGGCGAACCGGGTTACAACCGATGAGCTTGAAGTCTTCGGCACCGACGACCGGATGATCTGAATGCCACAGATGAGCTCGCGGCGAGGCACCGATAGCCCGTTGGCCACGGCCGGGCTTATGGCCGTGGCCGGTTATGTCTGCCTGTGTTTCCTGGTCCAAGGGGCAGCTAACGTCTTGGTGATCTGGCGCTGCGGCGGCAGTCTGCCGTCGCCGTTCAACCCGGCCGCCGCCGTCGGACTTCTCACCGGCCGGATCGACTGGATCGTCCGCGTACCGCAGGGATGCGACGTCGGGACCGGCAGTATCTGGTGGATCGTAGGCCCGGTCCTCCTTCTGGCGGCTGCGCTCGCCGTCGGGTCTGTCTTAGCCTTGCGGAGGTGGAAACAATCGGGCTCATGGCTGCGCCAGGACATCCTTAACCGCGAGGGCATCGCACGCCGTACCGAGATCCTCCAAGATTTCGGAGCGAGGGCCGTCCTGAAGCGCGGCAAGTTCACGCGACCAGGCCTCGCCAAACCGCGGATCCAGGACGTGGCCTGGACATTGGGCCGTTCCCGCGGTGTCACGATTCACGTCTCCACGGAGGAATCGATGGTCATCCAGGGTGCTCCACGATCCGGTAAGGGCCTCTACGTGGTCATCAATGCCATCCTCGATGCACCGGGCGCTGTTGTCACGACGTCCACCCGTGCAGACAACTTGGTGGTCACTATGAAGGCCCGCGCTACACGCGGCAGGACGGTCACGGTGTTCGACCCACAAGGCATGTCCGGACTGCCCTCGACACTTCGCTGGTCTCCCGTCCGCGGCTGCGAGGACCCGGATATCGCCACGCGCCGCGCTCTCGTTATCACCGCGGACACGGAGATGAAGGGAGAGAACGCTGCATGGCAAAAGCGCTCGCTGATCATCCTCCAATGCCTCCTTCATGCTGCGGCCCTGTCCGGCGAGGGCGTTCGCGCATTTCGGCGCTGGTCCTCGAGCCCGGTCTTGGCACGCGAGGCGTTGGAGGTCCTGAGCCAACCGGAGGCGGCGCTGGGATGGCAGGCCGATCTGATGGGCATCCTCGAGGATGACCCGCGGAACACGTCCAACTCCTGGATTGGTGTGTCGGCTGCTGTTGCACCACTGTCGTCACCCAAGGTGCTCGCCGCCTTGGATCCCCGGGACGAGTCTGAGGAATTTGACCCAAAGAGCTTCATCCGGGACTGCGGGACCCTGTACCTGATCGGCACCCGTGCAGGAGCTGCTGCGGCAGGGCCATATCTGTCGGCGCTGATCGACGACATCGACAACGCCGCGCGCGAAATGGCATTTGTCGCTCCGGGAGGAAGGCTGGATCCGCCGCTGTCCCTCGTCCTGGACGAGATTGCCAATCTGGCCCCATGGCCGGGCCTGCCCATCGCCCTCTCTGACGGCGGGGGCATCGGAATCTCCACTCTGGTTGTTCTCCAATCCCTGTCCCAAGCCCGCACAGGTTGGTCCATCGATGAGGCCGCTACCATCTGGGACTCGGCCATCATCAAGGTGATCTTCGGCGGCGGCTCTGACGAACGTGACCTACGCTCGCTGGCTGGGCTACTGGGGGAGCGGAGCCTGACCCTGAACACCCGGTCCTGGTCTGCACAGGGCCGGCAGGACGGCGAACAGATCAGGGAGAGTCCGGTCCTGCCGCTCCATGAGATCAGGCGCTTGCCCGCAGGCACGGCCCTGATGCTGGGACGCCGAACCCGGCCTATCCTCTTGGACTTGCGCGAATGGCACAAACGCAAAGACGCGGCCGAGCTCGGTCGGTCAAAGCTGGAGCTTGAACGGACCTTGGCTGATGGGCACCGTCTGCGACAGGCAGCAACTGAGGAGCCGGCCGATGGCCAGCCATGACGACGTTGAACGCTTTGAGATCCCGTCAGCCGGGGCAGACGACGATGAGCTGACGGCGGAGCTCTTCCGCTCTGCATTTCGGCCGCCGGGGCGGCCATCCGGCGTGACATACCGTTGGCGGGAAATGACAGCTGAGCAAGCCGGAAGCGTGTGGCGTTCTTTGGCGGCCTGGGTTCGCTGGCTTGTTGCCACGTATCAGCTGACGACGTCGGTGGTTCCGGACTGCTGGTGGCGTCATTCCGAGATCGTGGCCGAGCTCTACGCTCTGCAGCGGGCGGAACTGGCCTCCTACGCCAGCGACGATTCCGGGTTCGGGCCGCTGGCGTTTCACGAACGGCTGCCGCACGCCGTCGAGCGTCTGCGGATCCATACCCGGACTGCCGGGTGTGTCGGCCTACAGGCGCACAAGGAGTCCGCAGTGAGAACCCTCCGGCTCGACCTGGCGGGCTTCGTTGAGTGGCAGGCGGCTTCCCACCAGCTTGGGGACGAATTCTGAAGTCATGCTGTTATCCCGCCTCAGGTCATGAACAAGTATCCGCGGGGTGGTCCCGGCCGGATTCCAAGAAGCATGAAGGGCGGCTGTCGTGGCCCCTGAATCTGAAGACGTATCAAGTGCGGTGGCAGCAGATGCTGCGCTTGGCCTGAATGAATCGGGCAGGTCCCGCATGACGCCCGAGGAGCGTATCGCTGCCTTGACGGATGGCCTCCACCGGATCCTGGAAAGGGCAGTTGAATCTCCGTCGCAGTGGCAGATGCTGTTGGATGCCTCGGCAACGTTGTGGCGTTACTCGGGCGGCAACGTTGCCCTACTCAAGATGCAGATGGCCCAGCGCGGTACCGACGACCCCACCCTGGTGGCCGGGTACAAGGAATGGGCCCGCCACGACCGTACGGTGCTGAGAGGTGAGCATGCACTCTGGGTGATAGCTCCCCGCACAGCCCGACTCCAGCAGGTCACTCTTCCTGACGGTACCCGGCAACGGATCCCTGCGGGTGAGCGTGTGCCCCATGGCGCCGTCGACGATGGAAAGAAGACGGTCATCACGGGCTGGCGCGGCCAGGCAGTCTTCGACGTCTCACAAACGCAGGGCACACCGCTGCTGGTTCCCCGGGGCGGTGCCGACTCTGTGCTGGACGAAGCTGAGCTGTGGGGATCTCTCGCAACGGTGGCGGGCAGCCATGGCTTCAACGTCGAGGTGACAGACGCCCAGTATGGGCTGACGAGCGGTTTCACGGATTTCACCCACCGCCGGGTACAGGTCGGCGCCTGGCTAAGCCCAGAAGAGCGTGCAGCTGTCCTTGCACACGAACTCGGACATGTGCTGCTTCATGGTCCCGACGATGCGGTCGGCCGGCTGTATGGCAGCAGTGCAGATCATCGCGGACTGGCTGAGGTGGAAGCCGAATCCGTGGCTTACACGGTGCTGAAGGCCCACGGGATCGACCGCGGACCTCAATCCGCGACCTATCTCGCCGGTTGGGCTGACGCCGTCATCGAGACGGAGCAGGACGCGAAGGCCCACGACGCCGGCCTTAGGCACCCAGTGTCCCGTGCGGATATTGCGAAGTCAGTGCTAGGGCGGGTCACTGCTGCCAGCAAAGGAATTCTCGAAATCACCAACCCGCCGGGATTCGGCGGCAAGATCACCGCTATTGACGCGGACCCAGGATTGAGCCCGGCAGCGTCCTACGCGGCCGTGGGACAACCTTTGCGGTCGGTTGACGGACCAGCAATGGCCGGGCCGTGAGCCCGAGTGGCCAACAAGTTGTCCGGCGGGAGAGTCCCGCCGGCTTTGGAAAGGACAAGAACCATGGGCACGAAAATCCCGATCACCATCGCAGGCAACCTGGTTGCCGATCCCGAACTCAGCGTAGGCGAAAGCGGAGTGGCTCACGCTAAGCTCCGGGTCGCCGTTAATCAGCGAATCCAGGGCGCGGACGGCACCTGGCAGGACGGAGAACCCGTCTTCCACAATGTCTCTGCATTCCGTGCGTTGGCCGAGAACTCGGCGACTTCACTTCGGAAGGGCGACCCGGTCACCGTGGCGGGCGAGCTGGAATTCCGCTCGTACGAGAAGGACGGCGAACGCCGCGAAGCCCGACGCATTGTCGCTGACACCATCGGACCGGATCTCCGCTTCGGGACCGCGGTGTACCAGCGCATGTCGCACGCGCCAGTTGCGGGACCGGATGCTGACGTGCGTGCGCACCTTGACGCGCCGGTCGCGGCAGAGGCTGCTGCGCCCGCCTACAACGTAACCTCCAAGACCCCGGTGGTGGTGCCCCCTTTCGGGGGCGTGGCGGGGAATGAAATGAGTTTCTGAAAGCTCTAGAGGTCGTTCGCATTACGGGCTTGAGGTCGCCTAAGCGGGTTGGTGAACACCAACCCGCTTTCCTCGTGGCGAAAATCAGATTGCTTTGGGTCGCCGAGCGCGTAGCGGACGATCTGTCCGAGCTCTCGCCGGAGCAGTGCGGCAGGGTTGCCGCTGTCCTCCGCGGAAGCGGGGCACTTAGCTAATGGCCGACCACGTCCTGCTGAGCCGCCAGGAAGTCGGGGCGATGTCCTCGTCTGGGCCGGGCTCGTGGACCGAGCCGGACATCCGGGAGATCCTTGCGGTTCGCTGACTACAGTCACGGCGGCCAATGACGTGTCGTGGCGAAAGCCGACGAATGTCCGCCGGCCCTTCTGGTTCTCTCGGGCAAGGGAAGCCAATGTATTCGCTGGGCCGTGCTGGCCGGGATGGTCAGGCTTTTCGGTGGTCGTCTAGTCACCATACGACAGGGTGCCCAACCAAAAACTGGCACCCTCCAAATCCGTTGGTTTGCACTACAGCGACCTTTGTCGGAAGCACTACAGCAGCGAGCACGCTGCCTGTTGGCTTCGGTACGAATCGTTCAATGAACGCTGTTCATGGGTCATTCACACTGTTGGGGGCTACGCCGCGGTTCTTGGCCCACAGCCCGCAATGACTACCCATATTGCAACTGGGACGGACACATCTGCGGGTTCTGTCGGCAGTTGGTAGCGGGTTATCTGTGATTGAACGGCAAACACCAATGGAGCAACGCGGCGGCGACATGGCTTCCGTTCGGAGCGGGTGAGTTGAAGCTGCTCCACTGACGCATTGGCCGCAATGATTTCTCAGGTGGAACTGCCTATGATTCAGATCCCATATTCACCTACTGAGGTGACTACTTGGCTTTGTGATTTATGGGAGCATGAATTCCCGGATTTGGGTGTGCTTGCCCATCCCCTAGACCCCTTTGGGACAGGGACTATTCGAAGCTGACGGCCAAGAGTAGAGTGACGCAATGGGGCGGTAGCGGTTCGACCGAACCTGGAGGCTGCTGTGACGGGTCACAGAAATTGGGTGCTGATCGTCTCTGACGGGGACGACAATGAGGTCATTGTTCCTGTGACGGAACGGGTCATGTCTATCGGCCGGGCACCCGAGTCCAGCCTTCGGTTGACGTCTCCAGGAGTAAGCCGTAACCATGCCGTCCTGGACACACGGGGAGAATTCGCGCTGCTCACCGATCAAGGGTCAACGAATGGCACGACCGTTGGGGGCAGGAAAATCAGCGGCGCCTGCGTGTTGAAGTCCGGGGACATCCTAGCCATGGGGAAGGCAAAAGTGCGCCTGGTCCATGTGGACAGTGCCACCCCATCCACAGCCGTTCTGCCTCGGGCCAATCCGCCTGAGAACAAAACGTCACAGTCGTTCCGCAATATCAAAGGAAACGTGCTGGCAGGCGACGACGGGATGCAGAACGTCGTGGACGGAGACAATTACGCGATCAAGGGTCAAGGCTCGATTCATGCGGACCACAGCCGCCACTACGCAAACCGGGACAGCTACGTCGCCCGCAGGCAGCACTTCAATGACAACAGCAGCCACTTTGACTTCGAATACCCTGAATCGATCGCCATTCGCCGGGGCGGACTTGCCGGGGCACTGACAGTTACCGGCTTGATTCTCGTCCTTGTGGGCATGGGCATCGGCGGCTACTCATTTGTTGTGGCATTTATTGCATCCAGCAACTGCCGGGGTCCTGGCTGCAGCTACGCAGGAGAGGCGGCCATTCCGCTTCTGTTCGGACAGGTTCCTCTGTGGGTTTTGGGGGCTGTCACTTTCTTTGTCGGGGCGGTGATTTACGCGACGGGGGTAGTCGTGGGAAACGTAGCAGAGTCCCGAGAGAAGGCCATGGAACGCCGGCGACGCGCGCTACGGTATGGAGGAAGAAACCGATGAGCAAGGATCACAAGAAAAAGGGAATCACAGGCAACGTTCTGTACGGGAATGGCATGCAGAATGTCGTAACCGGAACGAATTACGCCGTGATGGGAACGGGAAATATTTACGCCTCAGGCAACAACAGCGTGCCTCCGGCTTTGCAGGCAAACCTTGATCAGTTGCGGTCCGCGATCGAAGAATTGCGGCTGACTGCCTCGGAACGCACATACGCTCAGGAACAACTCAAGTCCGTACAAGCTGCCCTGTCGGCAGCATCCCCGGATAAGAAAAAAGCCGCCGAACATCTGAGAGGCTTCACAGCGACGATCAAAGAAGCTGGGGAACTCGCGACAGCCGGCAGCGCGGTAGCTTCGGCCATAGGAAATATTGCCGCTTGGCTTGGCCCGGTAGGTGTCAGCATCCTGGCACTCCTCTGACTGAGGCGGTCGTAATGGCGGCAGTGGGTTCCGCAGCTGGGCCGCCGCCGTGTCGAACGCGATCCGCAGTCAACTCCGACGCCCTGTCGCCCGCTGCCAGCCAGTTGGAGTCCGACAGCTCCAGGACTTGGGTGACGCACCAGCCGCATACGAATCCCGTGACATAGCCCTCAATAATTTGTGACACAAGGATTGAGACCGAGCCGGGAAGACTGCATGTAGAGACTCGACGACACTGTAGACTTATTGGCAGTCGAAATGAAATACTGCCCTGCGCGATTTATGCGTCGGTAGTCGCGGGACAGGGGTGGTGTGTGGTCGAGGAACCAAATTCCGACATCGCAACTCCTTTCTTGCGGTGGGCAGGTTCAAAAAGGTGGCTCTTGCCTTCACTTCGAGAAATGATTCCTTCGGACTTTGGCACTTATTACGAGCCATTCCTCGGATCAGGAGCGGTATTTTTCCAAGTGGCCGACGGGCATAGCGCAAATCTGTCCGATGCTATTGCGCCTCTCATCAGTTGTTATGAGACCGTGCGCGACGAGCCGGAGACGGTCGCGACGCTTGCCAGCGGGTGGAAAACCGATGCCGATACATATTATTCAGTGCGTGCTGCCGACTTTAGCGACGACCCGATTCGAGCGGCGGCCCGGTTCATCTATCTGAACAAACTCTGCTTCAACGGACTCTATCGGGAGAACCAATCCGGAAAGTTCAATGTCCCGTATGGACGCCCGAAGAGTCCGAACGTGGCCGATGCGAGCCAGTTGTTGGCAGTCGCAAACCGGCTGACGGCAGGGGTTCAACTGAAAGTTTGTGATTTTGAAGTCGCGCTATCGACCTGCGGCGCCGGTGATTTGGTCTATTTGGATCCGCCCTACGTCTCGGGCCACCGTTCTAACGGTTTTGTTGACTACAATGCCAAGATCTTTAGTTGGGATGACCAAAGGCGGTTGGCATCCGTTTTCCGGGAACTAGACTCGCGAGGTGTTTTCGTTATTCAATCCAACGCCGATCACCCGAGTGTTCGCGAACTCTACGAGGGATACGAGTTTCGCACTGCATCGAGGTATTCCAGCATGGCTGCCAAAGCCGACAAACGAGGCAAGAGTAATGAGCTGCTGATACTGAGTGGCTCTTTGTTGGTCGGAGGCCAGCTTTGAGCATGTTGCGGATCGCCATCGTTTCAGACATCCACGCCGGAACTAGCGACGCCAGAGCAACCCACGTTCTAGCGGGACCGTCTGCACTCGCCCGCGGACTGCAGCCTCTCAGCGACTTGGTCCACCTTATCGGCGATGAAGGCTTAGAAGCTGACTATTTGGTTGTCCCCGGTGACATTGCAAATCAAGCTGATGCCGGGGGACTGGCATATGGATGGCGAAAGGTTCATGAGATCGCCGAAAATCTGGGAGCGGAAATGATCGCGGTCCCCGGCAATCACGACGTGGTGACGCACTCCTCGTCGGCAGATCCCCGGGCGATGCTCAAGAAGTTATTGCCGACTTTCCCGACCGGTGACGCAACAATTGATGCGACTTTTTGGGACAAAGGCTGGGCTGTATGTGAGAGCGACGATCATCGCATTCTCATGATCGATTCCACCTGCGCATTCCCGCCGTTTCCCACATGGGCCGTCGTGGGAGACGCGGATTGGCACGACTACATGCGGGCGATCGACCGGGGAAGTTTTCCTGAAGCAATGGAAAATGAGCTCGATGAGTATATTCGCGCCGCCGATCCCAAATTAAATTTCGTGGTGGTACACCACCATCCGCAAGAGCATCAGCACAAGTCATACCTCCAGGATGAATACGGTGCGATGAATAGAGGTGCCGACCTCTTGGACCTGCTCAGCCGACATCCACGAGCGGGTCGCTGGATTCTGATTCATGGACATCGGCACATACCTCAACTAGTCAATGCCATCACCACCACCAGCAACGGGCCCCTCGTTTTGTGCGCGGCAAGTCTCGGCGCAAAACTCTGGTCACCAGTTGACACCATCGCTAGGAACCAATTCCACATCGTCGATGCCACGGACGAAGATACGTCCTTTCCAGGGAGCGTCCGCGGTTCGGTGGAAAGTTACACGTGGGGATACGGAGACGGATGGCATGCCTCTGAACGCCGAGGTGCAGGTCTCCCATCCACTAGCGGGTTTGGGTGCTCCGATGACTTCCGTTTGGTGAGTCAGCAAATTCTGGCGCACATGGACGATAACAAACTCCAGTTCATTGAGTACGCAGCGCTCAAGGGCGTTGTGCCGCAGTTACCCTATATGCTGCCGAAGGATCTGGAATTCCTCGAAGGGGACCTCGAGATGAAAGGATTTGGTTTCATGCGGGATAGGCAGAACCGGTTGCGACAAGTAATTAGGTCCACTTCATGAGCTCAAATGAAGGTACTTGGGCATTCGACACATTCAATGCCAAGAAACTCTCTCCACGTGAAATCGCAGGATCTTTTGTTGTCCCATCAAGTTTTTCTGCAATTGCAAGTGCTGATCACTGTTACGTGATCGGTCCGCGTGGAAGTGGCAAAACTACTCTTCTCCGAATGTTGGGCGGCGAAAGTCTCATGGCTTGGCACGGTGCCGACGCGGCGAACCTTCGAGGGCGGATCAACTATTCTTCGATTTTTCTGCCGGCGGATCAACTATGGGCAAGCCAAACTAGCCCCGCGACCGCTCGAGCGGCGTTTACGGCCCAGATGCTTTATGCCTTCGTCGAAACGATGATGTACAGGATCTCCACTGCTGATTCTTCAGGAAATGAAGTTCACCTTCCCGTCACTCTGGCCCATGAGCAGGAGGTCTCCCTAGCTGCACAATGCGCCAAAGCCTGGGGACTGGAAGATGCCAACCCGGGGTTTCTAGGCCTTCAGGAAGCGCTGGACATTTACTTAATGGGACTTTCCCAGAAGGAAGGCAGCCATACGGGTGTTCTCGGAGGCGGCGGTAGTATCTCGCTGTTGAACTTCGGTGTTCGCGCATTTAATCGGATTGCAAAAACCCCTCATCACCGGTGGGCACTACTCCTAGATGAAATGGAGTTGGCGCCCGAGGAGATTCATTCTGAGGTGACTGCGTTTGTCCGAGGCGGGGCTAAGGAACTTATCCTCAAAGTCTCAATGAGCCCATTTGACCGATACATGCATTCGTATGGAGCAGGCGGTGCGCCCATTCCTGGTCATGACTTCCAGACAATCTACTTGTCGGGTCAGTCTCGGCGGGAAATACAGACCTTCACAAACGGCCTCTGGAAGGAGAGCCTGCGCTCGAGAAACTTCGCTTATGCACCGATGGCTCGAGCTTTGGGTACATCCAGTGGCGTTGAGGACGCAGGAGCCCGCTCGTCGGAGCAGGAAATGGTCCGGGTTCTGCGACGGGCGCAGTCCCAGGACGGGGACCTTGCGCGATGGCTTAAGGGCAAGTTTATTGATCTTGGCTCTTTGGAAATGTTGTCTTACAATCGGCGTTCAGCGACCGTACGTAAGATATTTCCGCTGGTTGTCTTTCGTGACGCAATTCTCTCGTTTCGGGATGGGCGACCTGTGCGGCGTTCTCGCAAAAAATCAATTGAACCGTTTACCGGCGCTCGTGCTGTCACGACGCTTTTGGAGGGAAACCCGCGATGGATTAAAACAGCCTTTTCCCAGATGCTGAATTTCTATGATCCAAGGAATCAAACGATAAGCCCTGGGTTCCAGTATGACGCGCTTGTTGATCTAGCCAATAGATTTGAATCGCTGCTTAGGGTTTTGCCGCAGCCTCAGGCGGCGTCCCGTGCCTTTCCCGTCACGGAACTTGTGGATGGAATCGCAACGTATTTGAATCGGCAAAATACTTCAGCCTTCACGCCGGATCCCCAAAACTGTTTCACGGTCGATGGTAAGACGCCCACGGCGGTTATCGATGCTCTCGTTCTTGGCTTGTACGGTGGCGCCTTTGTCCACGTCCGCGACAGGCGCAGCCCTGCAGTTTTGTCCGACTTCCGCGGCCAGAGATTCCGTTTGGCTTACCTCCTTGCGATCCGTGATGGAAAGGAGTTCCCGCTCCGTCTGGGAAAAGACGTGAAGATCACCACCATATTTAGATCAATGGAGCCGACGCTCTTTGGTGGGGCTGATTCGGACATGTTGGAGTTGGAGTTCGGATGAGGCCTGTTGATGTGAGCTTCGATCGTTCTGCTGAATTCGACCTGATCGTCGCCTCTTGTGGCTACGAACGTCGGTCCAGCTACCTGTGTCGCCTTGGAGTAAGCGCTCGCGCCAAGATCGCGTTACAGTATGGCGGCCCGGCGGATCCGACGACCACTAGTAATCGCGCAATCTACGCGGAGGAAGGCTGGGATCTTGTAGGCGCGTCCGAATTGACGCAACGTGCAACTCAGCTCATCGTGAGCTGTCCTAGTCCCAGAATATGCATTGACATCAGTAGCATGCCTCGTCCCGTGCTCGCTGCTGTCGTCGAGTGGCTCTGGGAACTTCCCATGGACGACGTTCAAGTGCAATTTGTATATTGCCCGGCGCAGTTCGACAGCAGCTCGGAAGCTGCGGCACGGGTTGGGACGCTCAGTGCCGGGCCAGTGAGTGATTATTTTGTGGGTGAATTACGTGCGCCTTCCGTACCTGTGGGCTTGATAGTGGGCCTGGGCTTGGAGCCACACAGGGCACTTGGCCTCGTTGAACTTGTCGAACCTTCGCGCACTTGGGCGTTCGTGAGCGAGAGCATCGACCACCGTTTTTCAGAGGCGGCGTCGGCTCTTCACTCAAACCTGTTGGCCAGTCCGGACGCGCCCACGCTATTGCACTACGACGTGCGGTCACTGGCGCAGACGTTTGGGGCTTTGGAATCACTCAACTTTGCCGTAGGTCTGAAGTACCGGCTCTTGATCGCCCCGTCTGGCCCAAAGATTTTTTCACTGGCCTGCATGCTGGTTGGTGCCCCGCGGGTCAACGGCCGCCCAGCAATTTGGCGGGTTGGCAACGCAAATCCAGCGACACCTAGCGATGTGACGGAAGCCGGCGACGTTGTCGCCGCAAATGTCCGTTTCGGGGCTAAGAGTCGAAAGTCGATGTTTGAAGTGCGCTAATCAGCGGCCACGTAGGGATCTGCCTTATTCACTTTCAAGCGTCCTAGCTGCTCTATTCACCTGCGATAATCAAAGTCCGCGGGGGACTGGGACGCCGGCCAAGGTTCCCTGCGGTGCTGCTGATCGAGTCGCCACCCGCCCTGCACCAGTTCTGCCATCCCGGGGGCTTCCCGTGACCCAGTGTCGTCTACTGTCCGGCGGTCTTCTGAGTTGAACCGTCCCGGGTACGAGGCCTGGTTATTTCCGGGCCAAACAACTGAGGAAGGCCGCTCATGTGGTCCAAGTGTGCGTGTGACACGACCAAGAGATCGATGTCGTTAGCCTGGATGCCCAATCGGTAGGTTTCAATTTCGGAGGCCAACCCTGAATTTGGGACATATGCGAACGACCTGCAGTCGAGCCTGCCCTTGTGGAGAGCGTTCAGCACTATGTCCCCATTCCGCCGCGTCCGGTGGCTGTCGTAGGACGGAGCCGGCAAGACCAGGTGTTCTCTAGGATTGGTATCTCTGCCGGGATCGGTTGAGCTTGTCAGGAGTGGGAGCAGCGAGGAAACATGAACCGAGACAGCATCGAATGGCGACACATCGGTGAAGACCGCTTCAATCGGATTGTCGAAGCGCTCCTCACCCGTATGTACCATCATCCTTCGCTGGCTTCCACTGTTGAGGTAATTGACGGCCGCGGCGGCGACGGAGGGATCGATGTCGCTGTCTACGTCGACGGCAAAGTGGACCGCATCTTTCAGCTCAAGCATTTTCCGGAGGGATTTTCTGGCGGATTCCGGGATAGCAGACGCCGCCAAATCAAGGATTCTTTTGACACGTCCTGGACAAACCACCGTCCCCCCAAATGGACCCTCGTGTTCCCCGGGAACCCCACGATTCCCGAAGGAAAGTATGTAACAGGGCTGGGAAAAGGCAAGAAGGTAACCCCGACCGTCTGGGGCAGGGCGCGGCTGGACAGTGAACTCGCAAGATTCCCGGATCTGCTGGACTGGGCAACCAGAGACAGCCTGGTGGAAACCCTCAAGTCCTTTGGACAGGAGACGGCTGCCTTAGGTGGTCCGAATGACCTAGAAGATCGCGTCCGGGCACTTCACAAGCTGGCTGACACTCGCAGTCCCTACTGGGGCGAGGACTTCAGCGTTTCCGAGCATGGTTTCACCAAGATTATCCGAGCAAAACATCCCCGCGCCGCCGAGCTGGAGCCGTTGGGATTCCGGTTCAATGTCACGACGGAAGATCCGTCATTAAGTCAAAGCATCCAAGGAGTGCTGGACTACGGAGCCCGTCGGCGAGTGTCCATTCCGGGTGCCGCTGTAAGCGACTTTTCCGCCATCGGACCTGACTGGTTCCGGGAGGACGCCGGCGATGTCCAGTTGATTGAAATTCCTCCTGAAGATCCAATGCCTACCGATCACAACACTCGCGTAACGCTGGAATTTCTGGATGATGCCGGGTTTGTTAGGGCAAACCACCAAGGCCTCCTGACTCGGAAGAGCAGAGGCCAGAAGGGCATTGCTTTCACCGCACTTTTCTATGGAGTCTTTGAGCTTGACGCCGAGATTCCCTTCGAAGGGCCGAGTGCCGGCAATCTCAGTGTGAGCTTGGTTACCCCCGATGCCGCCGTGTCGGATGTGAAGAAGGCTTCGCGGGTCCTCGAGGACTTCAAGGAAGGAGCAACGATCCAGATCCTTTGGGAAGGAAAGCGGCTCCTCCGGGCAGCAACTGACAAGAAGGCTCCCGGATTGATCGATCCTGTGACTGAGCTGCTGATCGACGATCTCTTAGTGCTTGAGGAGAAACTCAATGCAACTTTCGTGGTGCCTGCGACATTGACCAATCGGGATCGAGTAATGATCCGAGTGGCCAGACTCCTGGTCGAGGGATGGTCTACATGGCTACCCCCGGGCGTCTCTCTCACTGCGGAGACTTCCGATGATCCCCCGGAAAAACTCGCCGGTCACTTGCGGGCGCGCACCGCGGTCCTGATGCGAAATCCAGCCATGCCGATCGAGATTCAGGGAAGCAAATTCAATCTGGGACCAGTGATCGTGCATCATCCGGATACCGTAGTTCGTGATTGGGAGACCGTCGTGCAGACCCTTGCCGAGGGTGCGGCCGTCGGAACGGTAGTGAACTTCGATCCACAGGGAGAACAACTGATCCGGGTCATTCCAATGTCCGGTGAGGCCGGAACACCGCAACTGGCAGGGTGGGGGTTGCCCGACATACCTGTGCCTAACCTGGAACAGCAGAATACGTCCGATGTGGAGCGAATCGAGGAGTATCGGGCTGATCGCTGCAGGCCCGAGCGCCACGACGCTGGGACTGCCAGTGTCCTAGAATCACCTTAAACCGCAAGTTCTTCGTCCAAGGTTCGCCGCACCAGACATCACAACAGCTGGCGTTCCTCACTGCTTTGAGTTTGAGCTCATCGGGCGCGAAGTTCTTGGCCGACGAGGGCTTTCAACTCGGCCGCGAGGAACACGCCTTGACTTCGACCAGGCCCCATCTTCCGGTGCCCAGGCCAGGGCATCTGAAGCCCGTATGTAGTAAGTAGCCGGCCATGGTGCGCCAGGCCTGACCTGTGCCGGATCTGGCGAGATAAGCAGTACAGATCCGGGCCAAATTGGCTCCGGTAGAGCTTCGATCCATGCGCGCTGAACGTGGTCGAAGCGGTTCCACTTGATGGTGATCCAAGAACCTGTGGGTTCAAGAGCGTCAACGCTCACAACAGTGACCTCTGCCGTCGTGCCACTGCTTCGCTTCATGTCGCTGAAGTGATCCCACTGTTCGTTAGCACGAGCCATCCATGAACGCCGCCGGCGTGCTCGCACCCACCAGACCGCCCCGGCGACTGCCGCCGCGAGGAGTGCCATGGCCGCGGTGAGTAGTAGGAACAGGTTATCCGGCCCGTTGGCGGCCGCGGTCCCGACGAGATAGACGACGCACGCAGCAATTGCCACGCTGCTCAGAATCAAAGCAGGCGTTGCAAGCTTCGGCCTCTGGACTGGGTTCACAACCATGGATTACCTTCCCGACCAGTTTAGAGTTGCCAGCCGACTTTGATAAGGCGGTCTTCCCACGTCTTCGGGTCATCAGTCCACGTCGGAGAGTCCGCATGGCCGGGGGAGGAGACGCCTGCTTGCTCAACGAGTCGATCGATATTTACACGCTGATCCCTTTGCTCCCACTCATAGTCCGCAGGAACTGGCCCAAGAGGAAGGGGCGAGCCGGCTACGCCCCACCGGTCCCGATAGATTGCAATTCGGCGAAGCACACTAGTTGCCTCCTCTTGAGTGACGAACGGACCCAAGGCCTCAAGGAGGTGCCGTTTCCATTCGGCGTCGCCCATCATCGCTGCTTTCGTGACGTGGTCCGTCCTGCGCTGTATCCGCTCCCGCACCTGGGTGATCATGCTGGCAAGGTCGGGACGAGCAGTGCAGAGACGCTCGGCCAGGGGATCAATTCCGCCCGTGGGCATCGTAGCCAGGAACTGCCGGAGCCGGGAGTGGACGACTGCCGCTGTGTCCCTAGCGGATGCGCTTGGTTCCAGCGCGGAGGCGACAACCCGTTGCGTGCTCGGACGGCTGACTCCAACCGATCTGCGCCACGCAGCTACAGCCGCACCCCACGAGGGCGATTGCTGAATCTCGGAGACCCTGCTCGGTGAGTGCGCCTCAACGAACTCCCTCAGATCCTCAGCCGCTGCCAGTTGTGCGAGGTAGTCGTACTCAGTACCGAGTCGTTCCAGGCTGTCTGCTTTCGACTGCTCGGCATCACGGACTTCGTGAGCCGTCCGTTCGGCACCTTCGGCGGCAAGGACCTCGCCCAGGATCTGGCGCCAAGAGGCTTGCAAAGCGGGATCCAAGAGCTCGTCATCCAGGGGATCGTTCTCGCTGACATACGCGTGGTTTCCAGCGCGTCCCCGCGTCATGCTGACGTACAACAGCTCACGGGTGAGCCGGCCGTGTGTCACTACGGTGTGGCCGGTGTCCACGGTGATGCCCTGCGAGCGGTGTGCCGTCGTCGCGTATCCGAGCTCAACTGACGCCTCAACGTAGTCACGGCTCAAGCTAATCGTTGCGCCGGTGTCCCGGCGAACCGCGGTCAGTGAGCCGTCGCGCCTGCCTGTACGGACGACGTCGAGCATGGTTCCGTTCCGGATGAAGTCACCGCTGCTATCGGTTATGGTCCGGTCATTCTGGCGGGCAATGACCGTGTCGCCAGTGCCGGCATGAAGTCCGTCGCTGAGCGGTACCGAATCTTCCGCATCCACGACGCCCTGGACCACGCGATCGGCCTGGGCGCGCTGGTTGAGCATGCCAACCGTGTCATTGTCCGCTGTGATGAGAATGGACGACTTGCCGGCGTGTATATCGGCCTGCCATCTGAGGTACGCCTGGTCGACCATGTCGAGGTGCACCCCATGTTGAATGCGCCCGTGGCTGTCGTAGTCAGCAATGGCTCCGAAGTCCCCGGCCCGAAGCTTCAGCGAGGCGTCTTGCTCCCACGCCTCCTTGAACCGCCAGATCGTGCTCAGCCGCACCGTTTTAGCTTCCCTGTCCAGCCAGCCGAGAACACCGCCGGCGTCGATCGCGTCCAATTGCCCAGGGTCTCCCACCAGGAGCACCTTGGCCCCGGCATCCCGGGCCTGCTGTACCAGCGCAGAGAGCTGCACGGTGGACACCATGGAGGCCTCGTCGACAACGACCAGCTGGTTGGGATGAAACCGCCACCTGTCCTGTTCGGCAGCAATCCACGCGGCTTTCTGGGCGAGACGAGTCGCCTGAGAGCCTCCGGCGGTCACCTGATTGGCGAGCCGCTGCTCGGTCTCGAAGAACTGTGCAGCCCGGCTGCCGGCGCCCTGACCGACAGATTCATACAGCCACTTGGCGACATTCTCCGTGGTCAGTGCAAGCTCCCGCCCAAGGACCTCGGCGCTCGCGGCCGCTGGCGCCAAACCGACCACGGTACCGGCCCCGAACTCCGCTTCCCAGGCTGCCTTGACCGCGCCGAGGGTGGTCGTCTTGCCGGTTCCGGCAGGACCGACGACGGCGTCCAGCCGGTTGCCACTGAGCAAGACGTTGGCTGCCACTGCCCGTTGGTCGGAGTGCAGATCGAGCCGACCACCGTGTTTGTAGCTGGCCAGCGATTCCATGGCGACGGCCGCGCCCACCGCCGGGCCGCCGTCGTCGTTCCTTGCTTCCAGGACGACATCCTCGTTGGCGAGAGTAGACGCGTCCGTGTAGAGGCGGGAGCCGTGGAAGTCGAAGATGCTGTGGTCTGCGAACCTCAGATCGGCTTGGGCGTTTGCCGGGAGCGTGTACCGGTACTCATTGAGTGGGACTGACTGTGCTTCAGCAGCGGTGGCGACGATGTCGATCATGGTGTGACGGTCCGCCGGTGTGTGGCAGCGGATTTCGGCGCAGACACGTTGGGCTTCTGCCAGGAGGTTCCACCGATTCCAGGTGGCGCGCTTGGTGGCGACGCGCTCGCGGGTCAGGGAGCCCACCGCCTCCACCCAGTCCGGGGTGAAGTCGCACGTGCGGAAGGGCGCTGTCCGGGAGCGTCGAATCGTGTTGGCGAGCACTTCTCGGGATTCGAAGCCTTTGGCGGCCGCACGTGTGCGCCACTGGGCGGAGAGCTTGTGGAGCGGGATGGCTGTTTCCGGTTTGGCGGTCCGGGTGCACAGTGTTGCCTGCTGTCGGAGCTTGATGGTGGTTGCCGCGGTTGGGGGAGTGCCGTGACTTGTGGTCCATTCGGCGACGAGCCGGTCGGTTTCGAGATCGATGAGACGCGAGCGGTTGGAGAATTCGCGGATCAGGGCATCGTCAACGCCGGTCAGCTGCTGGCTGGGGTTGTGGGTGTTCCCGGCCGGCACTCGGACATCCGTGTCCGTGCCGAGGTTCCGGAGGAGGGCGTCGAAGAGGAGACCGTTGTAGTGCTCGCTTGCAGCTACCGCAGCCCTGTACAGAGTCCGCGAGTCGAGCGTGACCCATGCGCCGTCCGTGATGCGCTGGACGCGGTTGGCGATAACCATGTGCGTATGGAGCTGCGGATCCCCGGCTCGCGACTCCCAGTGGTCGAATGCAGCAGCGATAGCTCCGCGCGTGCCGAGGTGGGCGACACCGTTGCGGCCGGCTCTTGTGTGGATGACGTAAGTTTCGAGCCATTGCAGGGTGGCGTTGACTGCTTGGTGATGGGTCTGGAGGATCTGGTCTTGAACGCCCCTTGGGCTCAGAGCCCAGAGGACGGACACCGATTTGGGGACGCTGAAGGTCAGGTCGAATCCGACGACGGCGTGCCGCGTCTCGGTGCGGCCCTGGCTGGTTTGCACTATGGTGGGTTGGCCGTGGGGGCGGCCCAGAGTTGCGCCGGAGTCCGGGTGGGTGGCGTGATCGAAGATTGCCTTGGCGTCCGATTCCGTGACGACGTCTCCGGCGGTCCGGTTGATGCCTCGCACGCCGGACCCGAGCCAGCGGCCCTGCGGTGTTCCGGCTTTCATGTAGTACGTGGTCGCGTCGGCGGGGGTGATTGTCAGATCGTCCATCATGGTGGTCTTGAAGAGATACTTCAGGCCCGACTGAGCGGAGAGCCGGGCGATGGACATGGTCATTGGCTTTGGGTTTCTGGGTTCCGTTTGGTGGCCGTCCAGCCTCGGCGGCGGAAGAGTGCCTTGGTGCTGCTGTGGAGCTCGCCGCCGGTGGCATGGGAGACAGCAAGGAGTCTGCCGGCGAGGTGGACCAGGTCGTGGGAATCGGTCTGCTGGATGGATTGAAGGCGTGCGACGTCGGCACGGAGGGTCCTGATGACGTCACGCTGGTCGGCGTTCTCGGCTTCGAGGCGGTCGATGTCTACGGCTTGAGTTCGGATTTTTTGGCGGAGGGAACCTTGGCCTTGTCGGCTGCTGGCCAGATCAGCAGCTAGCCTTACCAACGCATCGCGGTGGGTTTCCCTTGGGCCAAACTCCGTATCGAAACCACGGCGTCGAACGGGGGCAGCGGGAGCAG
The DNA here is from genome assembly GCF_040683875.1 of Arthrobacter sp. NPDC093128. Lineage (NCBI taxonomy): Bacteria > Bacillati > Actinomycetota > Actinomycetes > Micrococcales > Micrococcaceae > Arthrobacter > Arthrobacter sp. NPDC093128. Next base: position 38,947 of record NZ_JBFBEY010000025.1, on the reverse strand, counting down.
GGCTCGCTACGGTAACTCCGCACCGTCGTCGGCGATCGCGTTGTCTGTTGGCGCAGCGCGTGGAACAGAATCGCTGCGACGAGCGCGCCGGCGCGAAGCTCTCGCCACATTCCCCGCAAATCTTTCCGCTCACGTTGGTTCATCTTTGAAGGCTCTGGTTACGACATGACTTGCCGTGAGTTCGCGCTCACGGTGAATGCCTTGGATGCCAGAGGTGTGAGGCTGTGGGTGGGTGGTGCCGCTCCGAGCTTTGGACCGGCGGAGGACGGCGCGCTCGCAATGCCAGGGGTTGGCCCGGCTCTGGACATGTCCAGAGCCAAGGCGTTCAATGGAATTGAGGCGATTCTCGAAGGGTCAGGGAAGAGCGGACCGATAGTTCAGATGGCGGCCAAAGCGGCAGAGCTCGGCGGCCGCAGGATGGGGGTTCCGATGGACGGCACAGCTTCCGCCAGATATTCTCCGGCGCGATCCGCTGCAGAAGGCTTCCTCGCACTCAATCTTCCGAGCCGTCTTTCGTTGGAACGGCTGATATCGATTGTTGAGAACCTCCGGCATCGGCGGATTGAGGTCGATGTTTCCGAGTCCCTGAACGGAGGATCGGTCTGCGGTTTGTGGCTGTCCACGGACAGCACGGAGATAATCCTGCACGCGCCGACGCCGTCGGCACTGCATCGCCAGCAGTTCATCCTTCACGAACTGGGCCATATGGTGCTCCGCCATGATGAGCTGGTGGTGTCCTCAAACTATGCGGAGACGTTGTTTCCGAACCTCTCCGGCGAGAAGGTGTCGCGGATCCTGGGGCGAAGTGACTTTCTGGACCATATCGAGGCGGCTGCCGAAACCTTGGCGGATCTCTTTGCCGCTGCAATCCGGGACAGCAGCCTCGAGCCGCGGTCGTTTGAACGGATTTTCGGATGATTCAGGACATTTCAGCTGCCGTGATCTGGTGTCTGGCGTTGTGCCTCCTGCCCGATCTGAAGCGCCGCAAAGACCAGAGCATCCTGGTGGCGGCCGTAACCATCGCCACGGCGCTCACGCTCAACGTTGACCGAATCTACATCGCGGGGGACCAGCTACTCGGGAACCGCAATCTCCTGGACCTCATAGCCAATATCTTCATGGTTGTCGGTATCTACTTCCTGTCCCGTGCGATCCTGCGCGCCGCCGATGTCAGCGAGACGGTGGACATCCACAACAGAGCAGGGGTTTCCGTGCTCGGGATTGTCGTCGTGGCCTTGATTGTCAGCTTCAGCCTGGTTGATGCTCCGAGGACTTCGACTTCCTTCATGAGGGATTTTGGAAGCCAGTGGCCGGCGGCCGTGTACTCGAGTGTTCAGTTCCTCTACATCGGCGCGGTGGTGGCCATCACCGGCTTTACTTGTTTCAGATTCCGCGGCGAGATGGCAAGACCGTACTTCCGCGTCGCTTTTGTGTTCATCGGCGTGGGCTGCGCTTTGGCTGTGGTGTTGGTCCTGGCAGTGCTGGGAATGGACGTTCTACATCTCATGGGGGAGCTTGAGGCCATGACGCGTCTCTCCTACGTCTATGACGCAGCCGAAGTGGGCGCCATGGTTTTCCTCTGCCTGGGCCTGGCCTTGCCGCCCGTTGCACGTCGGCTGGAGCGTAGGTCTGATGCCCGGGCCGCAGCTGTCCTCGTCGGACGACTGTCGGGGCCCTGGGAACGAATCACGGCAGAGCGATCGGAGATCCGACTGGACTTGGCTCAAACTGCGATCGACCGCCACGACGCCCCCAAGCGCCGGCTGCATCGGATGTTGGTGGAGATCCAGGACGCACTGTTCGTGGACCCGCACCTTGCCCAATTACTGAGTCAAGATGATCTGGATGTACTCAGAGAAGCGGAGCAGCATCTCGGAGCCCGGTTTGCAGGATCCGGACAGCGACGACCAAGGTTGTCACGGAAAGGGGACTCGACTCCTTGACCGACAGCGACCGTAGTATCCCCGAACCGCCGCAGGCGAAACTCGCGCGGAAGTTGAATCTGCTCCTGGACCTTTTCGAGGCTCAAGGATCATCGCCCCTGACGTATCCGCAGATAAGCAAGCACATGTCAGACCGCGGAACGCCATTGTCTCGCTCTCGCTGGGCCTACATGCGTGCTGGCGACAGTTCCATGGCGACGGATCCGCAGCTTTTGAAGAACCTCGCCGAATTCTTCGGCGTTGACGCCAGATACCTTTTGGACGACGACGGCGAGGTTCCCGACTTGGTGGACGCACAACTCGAACTATTGCGCACGTTGCGGGAAAACCGAGTGAGAAATTTCGCTGCAAGACAACTGCAGGGGATTTCTCCGGAGACATTACTGCGGCTACGCAAAGCCATCGACGAACGCTTGAAAGCTCCCGAGGACGACGCCGATGCGTAGGGTCGCTGCAGCTGTGGCCATCGGTTGTGGCATTGCCGGCGTCGCCGCCGTCCTTGCAGCGGCCTACTTCGCACGGGAAGTTGTCGTGCCCAAGACTCTGCGGAGGGAAGATCTGCATATCCGTCGTGTGTTCCGCGGCGCCGACGAAACGCTGATGGTCGAGTTGGCTGCATCGGCACGCACCACGGCCCTAGGCCGTTACAGCATCTGGTTTGCCAACGGCACAGGCCATGCCTGCATTGGAGAGATCGTGTCCTCTGACGATGCGGCGGGAACGGTATCCCGCCGCGTTGAACGGGTTGACTCTGGCGATCTCAGGACTGCCAAAGCCGGCATTTGGAGTGGATACGTCTATCCGACGCCGGAACCGTTAGGGCTGCCGTACTCGGACGTCGAGATTCCAGTGGAGAACGGCATGGCGCCCGCCTGGAAGTTCACTCCGACGCAGCCGCCCGGAGACACTTCCACTTGGGCCATCCATATCCATGGCTTGGGCGGTTCGAAAGCCGGCGCACTCCGCGGCGTGCCGGTTGCGGACCGACTGGGATACACATCCCTGGTTGTTTCACTCCGGAACGACCGGGATGCGCCTGCATCGTCGGACAGGCGGTATCACCTCGGGCAGTCCGAATGGCACGACGCTGAAGCTGCGGTGTCGTATGCCGTGGGCCAGGGCGCACGCCAGATAGTTCTTTTCGGCTGGTCCCTCGGTGCCTCAATCGCCCTTCAGCTAGCGGCATCTTCGGAGTTTCAGCACCTCATTTCCCGGCTCGTGCTCAATGCCCCCGTTATCGACTGGAGCAGCACCCTGGTGGCCAACGCCCGGTCCAGCATGCTTCCCGGTTGGGTTGCCCGGCTTGGACTGCGGATGCTGGGTTCATCCGGAATGCGCTGGATCACGGGCTTGGACGCTCCGTTGAACTTTCCTGCCCTGGACTTTTTGGCCCGGGCGGATGAACTGCGTGCTCCCATCCTTGTCATCCACAATGAAGGGGACCGCTCGACACCCTTTGCCATTTCGCGCGAGTTCGTGAGCCGGCGCCCCGAGTTGGCTACGCTGCTCACTTTCCCTTCCGCGGAGCATACGCAGGAGTGGAATTCCGACCCGGACGGCTGGGACGCGGCGGTGGAGAACTGGCTCCGGAACGTCCCGCCGTCGTCGTCCGTATCCCTTTGACAGCGGGTCAGGACGCTTCGAGGCCCCAGGGCCGGAAGGCCCGGTCTTTGTCCATGTTCCAGCCGGCGACCATTCCGGAGCCGATCATGAGGTCGCTGAGCCTGGCCAAACGGTAGGCGGGGTCTGCTTCGAGGGCGAGTTGCAGGAACTGGTGGGCTTTGCTGCCGCGGCCTTCCCACCAGTTGACGAAGGCGATGGCGGTGAGGATGGGGGCCGAGTGTTTGGTGCTGCTGTGGGTGTACGCGTGGAGCAGCAGCTGCTGTGCCCATTCGACCCGGGACCACTGTGGCCCGCCGTGTGTTTGGGCCAGGAGAACCCGGTCCATCGGTTCGTCGATTCCGGGGATGTCGGCCATGAGCTGGTCGCGGATGGCGGGGGCCTGGAAGTTGGCAATCAGGCTGATGGTCTGATCGTCGTTGGGGTAGGAGATCGCGTCCAGCATGCCGTCCCAGAGCGTCCTGGCTTGCTCGAGCGCCTCGCCCGCGTTCATCCTGTGAATTGTTTTCACGCGGTCGTCGACGGCGTCCGCTGTGCGGCCTTCTTTCGTCGGTGCCGGCAGGGTGATGTGATTGGTCGGTGCGATGGTGCTGCCGCGGTAGACGAATTCGGCGTTGATCTGGCTGGACTGGGTCGCCTTCAGCGGCTGTGTCGGTCCGTCGTGGGGGTCACCGTCGTATGGGGAAACGGTGTTGTCTCCGACGAGGAGTCCGTCTCGGATGGTCATTCCGCGTTCGGCCAGTGCACATGTTAGTGCTGCGATGGTTGCTGCGTGTGGTTTGGGCTGTCCGGGTTTCTGGGGTTCGGAGGTGTACACGGCGAAGAGCACGCTTGCGGCGCTGGCGTCGTGGGCGAGGTAGTCGGCCACTGTGCGTGCGTACCTGAGTCCGCCCTCGCGGTTGGGGAGGTCAACTCTGAGTGTAGCCCCCACGCGGTTGGCGTCCAGGGTGATGCAGACGAGGCTTTCGTGCGGCCAGAACCCGAGGGTGTGCCCAACGAAACTGAGCACGTCGGCAGGGGTTTTGATGGTGAGCGGTTCCATGTTCCTTCTCCTTCAGCGACTGGCCGGCACCGGATGTGTCTGTCAGATTTCGGCGTCGTTCTGATACACGGAGTCACCGCTGGGTTTGAGGGTCCGGAGTGCAACTTGGGGAACCGGGAGGGGTTGAAAGTTTCGAGAGGATATAAGCGACAGGGGAGCGCCGAACGAAACTTTGGATCGAGCCCGGCGTATAGCGCCCTGGTTGCGCGGAGGACCCGCCCAGCGATGATGGACGATCAGAATGACAAACAGCGAAGTTGCTTCTGGTGGTTCATGGACGTGGGGGAGCGGGGCGGCATGACGCCGTCGAATCCTGCGGGGGTTCGTCTGGAATCTATTGTGTTAGGCGTGGGCCGGAGTGCTTTGCGAGGGGCGAGTTCGGTATGTTCGATGACGGCTGTGGGGTGTGACTATGGTCGTTCTCGCAGGAAGAGCATCGCCAGGTCGCGGGCTAGTGCTTCGATGGAAGCCGTGCGGCTTGCGTGTCTTGTGCCGTCGGGCTTCTTGTGGCGTTCCGATGCCGAGGGACGTTCGGCGTTTGCCTGAAGAATCCTGCTTTGACCCGGGTTTTGGATGTCATCGTTGTGGATGGGGTCGTAAAAGATGAGTGTTAGCGGCCACGAAATTGCCCGCTGACGGCCAGTAAAACTGCCCGCCGGTGGCCATGAGATCTGCCCACTTCCTTACTGAACCGACCGCGTCTTAATCGGTGGGGGCCTCTCCCTGGGGTTTGATGACGGTGTCTAAGCGCACCAAAAGCGAACCAGGAAGAGGCCCTGTATGAAGGCTGAGAGCCTGTCAAGTTCTTTGTGTAAGTGAGGTGCTGGCTCATCGGTTCAGGTAAGGTCCGAGCCGGTCGGGATAGTTCAGAACGAGGACGCCAAGGGCTTCACTCCAGCCTTGCGTGAAGGTTCCTTCAACGAGTTTCTCAACACTCTTACGGTTGCTGCGGGTCCTTGAATCCAGTTTGGACCGTTCCTTGGCGCGTTTGTCTTCGATGTTGCAGATGGCCAGCCACAGCAGTTTCACGGCGGCCTGGTCGTTGGGGAAGTGTCCGCGGTTCTTGATGATCTTCCGCAGCTGGTAGTTGAGCGACTCGATGGCGTTGGTCGTGTAGATGATCCGTCGCACCGGCGGCGGGAACGCCAGGAACGGGGTGAACTTCTCCCAGCCATTGCGCCAGGTCCGCACCGTTGCGGGGTATTTCCGTCCGAGTTCGGAGGCTTCGAAGGCATCGAGTTCGTCCTGCGCGGCGTCGGCGGTCGGGGCGGTGTAAATCGGCCTGAGAGCCGCTGCGACCTTCTTCCGGTCCTGATAGCTTATGAACCGCATCGAGGCGCGGATCAGGTGGATATTACGCCGACGTCGGCATAACGTGCACTTGATCCGGAACACTTTCCGGCATCCTGGGGGTGGAGCGATTGAGTCAATCCAAAGCAAATGACTGTTTCCCCTTAGCTTGGATCAAGCACTCAGGTTCCGACAGATGCACATCCCGGACAAATCAGTTCCTCATGGTCGTTGCTTTGATGCCTGTGAAGCCACTGCACCTTCGTAGTGTCACTTTCGTGTACTAAGACTCGTCCGCGGCCGTGATGAAGCTGCACCCAAAATATCCTTCCATCATCAGTGATGGCGTCGATTGTGCCCACGTTCGGAAATTCACCTTCTCGCTGCACAAGCACTTGATCCCCGGGCCTGAGGTGGATCCATTCCTCAGGACTAATCGGGCGCTCCGCATCAAGTGGCTCACACATTGGGCAACCTTGAAGCAGAAGAGACAGACCACTGGTCTCTCTCAACGGTGATTCCAAACGGGACTTCGGCGCTGACTTCCACGGTAAATCGTTGGTACTCCTGACGTGTGAGGAGGACCCCATGTCTCCCTTGCAGCGCTGCTATGTTTTCGGTGAGAGTCAGCGCGTTATCTAGGATCGCCGCCAATTCAGAAGCAGCCGAGCAATTGACGTCCAGGGTGAGCCGCATAGTTATTCTTTCTAGGAAGAGGTCCGCTTTGCTCGCAGAAGTGCCGACCCTCGGGGTCGGCGGAGACACGATAAGCGGCCCGATCTGTATTCGGGTCGACAGAAGCTAATCCGTCTCGGGGCTATAACAGTAAAAACAGTATTCTGTCTCCGAAAGGGCAACCGGGGCTATTCCAAGGGGCGTCCTTATTGCGGGCCGGTGTGTCCTTCGGCGCGTCGGCGGGGAGATTTCTCATCATCAAGGGACGTCCTCATTGCAAATGCGTACTCAGCCATGTTGACGGCTGGGACGTTTCCCCGAACGGATCTCGTCCAACGCATAAAGCAGTCGCCGCGCGGCTCTTGAGAGGGCCTCTGGTGCTCAATTATCGAGGAGCTCGATTACCCGTCGGAAGCCAGCCGCGTGTCGGAGATTATGGGCCACAGAGGTGGCGTCCGGGCATGAGGAGAACTTAACGATCACAGTTCTGCTCGGGGGGTCGACCCACACAAACTGCCCGTGGATTCCTACGGCGTAGACGGTTCCACGGTCGTCGCCCGGCACCCAGAACTGGCTCCGGTAGCTGCCCTGCGGATGCGCCTGCTGGTAGGCGCTGCCGCGGGCCAGGATAGGGTCTCCACCGCGAAGGATGTCCTCAATCCAGTCCTGGGGCACTACCTGTCGGCCGCCTGCACGTCCGCCATCAAGCAGGAGGGCACCGACTCGAAGCAGGTCCCTGGTTGTGCAGCCGATGCCTCCGTTGGCGAAGGCGAAGCCTGACCGATCAGTCGTAATAAAGGCGTCGTCCTCTGTGCCGAGGCGGGACCAGAGCTCCGTTGCGATGATGTCCGCGTATCGGAGGCCTGTTACGTTCTCGGCGACCCAGGCCAGCACGTCTGTCCCGGCAGAGCAGTATAGGAATGCCTGTCCGTGCTGCCCTGCGGCGTCCAGGGAGGCCAGGAACTCGTAGTTATCAGCGGGATCGTCGTGCCGCGGTGAAGCCCAGCCGGCGATCCGGTCCTGCTGGCGGACCTCCGAGTCGGGGTCGGCGTAATTCTCGCTGTACCTGACACTTGCGGTCATGTCGAGGACGTGCCGGACGGTTGCGTCGCCGTAGCCCGCGCCGGCCAGTGCGGGCACATACTCCCGGACGGGCTGCTCGGGGTCGATCAAGCCCTTGCCGACCAGAATGCCGATGACAAGGGCACAGATGGACTTCGAAACCGACATCAGCACGTGCCTGTCATGAAGGCCCATCGCGGTGTAGCGCTCATACACGATCTCGCCTCGGTGGAGGACGGCGAAGCCGTCGGTGTGGGTTTCTTCGAGAAAGTCCTCGACTTCCTGCCACGCCTGGTACGAGGTGAGCGCAAGGTCCCTGTGTAGCCACGGCCGGGGGTGCCTGCTGCGAAGGATAGCGGCGGTGGTCACGAGTTCGTTCACATGGGAAAAGCCCCAGCGGCTGTACGGGGTCTGCTGCCAGTTGTCCAGAGTCACGGGCTGGTCGAAGTTCTCCAGGGGGTACCGGCTAACTTTCGTGGAAATCTGTGTGGGCACGGGTGTACTGCTTTCTGTCGGTGGTTGCTGCGGCCGGGTTACGGGTTAAGGCGCGAAGCAGAGGAGTGCCCAGGCGTTGCGGCGATAAGGCCCTGCGTGTATGGGTGTGTCGGGTTGTCGAAGACTTGATCGGCTGGGCCAGCCTCGATGACTTCCCCCTGTTTCATCACTGCGACATCGTCGCTGAGGTACCTGATCACGTCGAGATCGTGGGAGATGATCAGGTAGGTCAGGTTCTGGCGCTGCCTAAGGTCCTGCAACAGATTCAGGATCTGTGCCTGTACTGAGACATCGAGGGCGCTGGTCGGTTCGTCGAGCACCACGAGTTTGGGACTCATGGCCAGGGCGCGCGCGACACCGACGCGCTGGCACTGCCCGCCGGAAATCTGGTGCGGGTAGCGGTCGTAGTGGGCTTCTCCAAGCCCTACGTCGTGAAGCAGTTCGTGGACACGGCTTTTGACCGCCTGCCGGCTGAGCTTCGTATGGGAATTGAGCGGCTCGGCAATAGACGCGCCGATGGTTAGGCGCGGGTTTAATGCGGCCACGGGATTTTGCAAAACGAACCCTATCCGGGCGCGGATCGACCGCAGCTCGCGCTCGGACGCCATGCATAGGTCGCGTCCGTCGAAGACCACCCCGCCACTGGTCGGGTGGATTAGTTGCATGGCGCAGCGGACCAGAGTGCTTTTGCCTGAGCCGGATTCCCCGACCAACCCAAATACTGAGCCGGCGGAGACGGAGAAGGACACCCCGTCGACAGCCCTGATCTGTGTTCGCCCGTGACCCGAGAAGACTTTCGTGACGTTCTCTACACGGAGCAGCTCGCTCATAGCTCGTCCTTTCGAAGGCAGGCGGCGGAGTGGCCCGCAGAGGTGGATTCGAGTGTTGGGTCGGTGGCGAGGCACTTCTCCAAGACGAACGGGCAGCGGTTGGCGAAGGCACATCCCTGCACCTTGAGAAGGTTGCCGGGGACTGTGCCACCAACTGCGGCAAGGCGTTCTCCTCGTGGCTTGCCTGCGGGCAGTGCGCCTATGAGGCCCCGGGTGTATGGGTGCCGGGGCGTGGTCAAGACATCCACGACCAGGCCGGTCTCGATTACCCGGCCGGCATAAAGGACGGCTACGCGGTCGCACGTATCCCGAATGACCCCGAGGTTGTGGCTGATGAGGAGGACAGCGAAGCCAAACTCCGTGCGGAGGCGACCCACGAGATCAAGGATCTGCTTCGCCACGGTCACATCCAACGCGGTTGTCGGCTCGTCCAGAATGAGAAGCCGTGGCCGGCGCAGGAGGGCCATGGCAATCATGGACCTCTGGAGCATGCCGCCGGACAACTCGTGCGGGTAGGCCCCATACACGCGGAGCGGATCCGGCAAGCCCACCTGATCGAGGTGGTGTAGGACCTCGGCTCGGGCCTGCGCCTTCGACTGCGGCCGGTGTCGGGTCAGCACTTCTGTGAGCTGGCTTCCGATCGTGAAGACTGGGTTGAAAGCGGTTCCGGGGTTCTGGAAGACGATCGCGACGGCATCACCCCCGTCCGGAGAAGAGGCTATCGATACGTCACCGGAGCGCACCACGCCCTGGGGGAGGTGCCCTAGGATCGCCAGCCCGGTCAGGGACTTGCCGCAACCAGTCTCGCCGACGAGTCCGAGGATCTCGCCTTCAGTCAAGTCCAGGTCGATACCGCGGACAGGCCGATTGGTCACCGTGCCGCGGTCTGTGACCTCGACAGTGAGGTCTCTTACTTTGAGCAGTTCTGTCATCTCTTCACCTGTCGGGGGTCGAGGAGGTCGCGAAGGGAATCGCCGAGCAGGTTGAAGCCGAGCACGGCGAGGAAGATCGCCAGACCGGGGAAGACGGAAATCCACCAGGAAGTAAAGATCACGCCCCGGCCTTCGGTGACCATGAGCCCCCAGTCCGGCAGGGGCGGCTGGGTACCCAGACCGAGGAAGGCCAGGGAGCCGGCCGCCAAAATGACGCTGCCGATATCAACCGTGGCCTGTACGAGAATGGGGCCGGTGCAGTTCCTGAGCACATGCTGGAGCAGGATTCGAAGGGGATGGACTCCAATGGCTTTGGCGGCCTCCACATAAGGGCGTTCCCTCAGGGAGAGCGCCTCCGCCCGAACAAGCCGTGCGTACCAAGGCCACCAGCTGATTGCCAGGGCGATGCCGGCATTGACAAGGCTGGGGCCGAGGATGGCAACGGTGACCATGGCCAGGAGCAACGGCGGGAATGCTTGAAATATCTCCGTCACCCGCATCAGAAACGCGTCCACCCTCCCGCCCCGATAGCCCGCGATGGCTCCGAGGGGGATTCCGATAAGTGCAGCTACTGCGACGACGAAAAGGGAGACGGCGAACGCGGGTTGGGTGCCTAAGATGACCCGGCTGAGGACGTCTCGTCCCAACTGGTCAGTTCCCAGCCAGTGCTGCACGCTGGGGCCTATGTTGCGGTTCGCCGAGTCGGTGGCCCCCATCCCCTGCTCGGGGAAGGGCGCCAGCCATGGCGCGAAAAGCGCCATCAAGGCGAATCCGAGCACGATGAGGGCACCGATCGCCGCCATTCGATCGCGGCTGAGGACGGTGAGAATGTGCCGGAGTCCTGCAGGTACACCAGTGCGTGAGGCGGGCAGCCCGTCAGCTGCGACCAGTGGCGCGGTTTCCGGTGCGCTGCCCACCGCCGTCGTTCCTTCGATTCCCAGGAGGGCCGCGGTGGGCAGCCCACCAGCGGCTGCCACTTCCTCTTGGGGCCGACGCACCTTCGCGTCGCTGTGGTGCTGAAGGGGATTGTTCATGAGAGAGCCACCCTTGGGTCGATGTTGGCCTGGAGGATGTCCACGGCCAGATTCGCGATCAGGTAGCCGACGGCCCCTAGCAGGGTTATGGCCATGATGGCCGGGTAGTCCACGGCGAGCATCGAGGAGCTGGCGAACTGGCCGATGCCCGGCCAGTTGAAGACAAGCTCGACGAAGAACGTCGCCGTGAGGGTGTAGGCAGCCGCCATGCCGCCCACTGTCAGGACCGGTGGCAAGGCGTTGCGCAGGGCGAGCCGCCAGTGAATGCTGCGCTGCCGCAAGTCGTAGGCCTTTGCTGTGAAGATGTAGTCCTGGTTCAGGACCTCCAACATTGACGAGCGCGTCATGCGGGCGATGAGCCCTAGAGGGTAGGCGGCAAGCGTAAGTGTCGGCAGGATGAGGTGGAGGAGCCCGTCGTTTAGGGCCACGAAGTTTCCGGTGAGAAGGCTGTCCAGCAGCGGGAAGCCCGTCACCGCCGTTGTAGGGGAGGTGTATTCCAGATCCCGGCTGAACTGCCCAGTGGCTGGCAAGATACCCAGGCCACCGACGAAGACGAGCTGTAGGAGCAGGCCAAGCCAGAAGGCAGGCATGGAGATTCCTCCAATGGCGAGGAACCGGACGAGTCCGTCGACGATCCGGCCGGGCTTCTTAGTGGCCCAGACGCCGAGGGTGATGCCGCCCACGAACGCGACGACCATAGCGGCCATAAGCAACTCCAGTGTGGACGGCAGCCGGCTGAGGAGTTCGTCCAAGACTGGACGCTTCGTGGCCAGGGAGGTGCCCCAGTTGCCCATGAAGAGGTCCTTCAGATAGACGAAATACTGTTCCCAGAGGGGGCGGTTGAAGCCAAGTTCTGCCCGGATTCGTTCCAACTCCTCCGGGGGTGCCTTAGGACCGGCGTAGATCACCGCCGGATCGTTGGGCACCAGGCGGGAGAGGATGAAGACGAGTGCGGTCAAAACGAGTAGGACCAGAATTGAGCCGAGCACACGTTTGGCTGCGAATCGCAGCATGTTTCACCACATTTCATGGTTGTCGGGAGTAAAGCGCGCGGGTGCAGCGGCAGCGCCGCACCCGCCGTCGGCTATGAACGGGGCTTCATCCCCGCGAAGAACACCGTGAACGGATAGTTCTCGTTAAAGGGCGCAGCCTGCAGGCCTTCAGGGACCACGGAGATGGCCTTGGCGTCGTAGAGGAAAGCGGCAGGAGCCTGATCGTGGAGCATATTCAAAGCCTGGCTATACAAGCGCTGGGCGCCCTGCCGATCTGCACCTGCGAGCGTGACGGCCTCATCTACGAGCAGGTCGTACTCCGCGTTTTTCCAGTAACTGAGGTTGAAGGACGGTTTCTCACTGGAGCGGAAGAGGGAGACCATGTTATCGCTGCCGGCGTCGCTGTAAGTGGGCCAGTAGTACAGGACGAAAATATCCTGTGCGCTGGCGGGATCGGATTTTGCGTTCTTCCACTGTTGGTTGAACAATTCCGATTTGACCTCCAGATCAACGCCGATCCGCGCGAAGGCGTCCTTGATCAACGGCACAAAGCGCACCTCTGCGGGGTTCTCGGAAGAATAGGTGAGCTTAAGGTGAAGACCGTCGCCGTGTCCTGCCTCGGCGAGGAGCTGCTTGGCCTTGGCGAGGTCTTGGGTGTACTGCGGAACGGACTCATCGAACGGGTAGATTCCGTCTGGCACTGGACCGTGCGCCTGACTGCCGTAGCCTTGGCCGCCCACGTCGATGATCTCCTCGTACGGGATTGCGTAGCTGAGTGCCTGGCGCACTTTGGGATCATTCAATGGAGCCCGGGTTGTGTTGAACATGGCCAGGAAGTTGAAAGGCGACTTGGACTCGTTGACGGTAAAACCCTGCTCTTTGATGGTATTGACGTTCTCCAGCGGGACGTTGGTCGCGTAGTCGACTTCTTTTGCCACGAGCATTTGTTGCGCCGTCACAGAGTCCGGGGTGATGGCGACATCGACAATGTCATAGTGGACGGGCGCTTCCTTGTTCCAGTGCTTGTCAAACTTCTTGAGCACCACCTTCGAACCCGGCGCGTAGGAGTCGATGGTGTAGGGACCGGTGCCGGCATCCTTGCCGGCCTCGAAGTACTTTTCGTCAGCTTTCGACGCTTCGAGCGCCTTGGGTGACACTATCCATGCACCGTAGGTGGATGCGGCGACGAGATCCAACGGTGCGGCATTCTTGAGATGGATGACAACAGTATGCTCGTCGGGCGTCTCCAAGGATTGCACCGGAGCCCATATAAACGATGCTGCTGCCCGCTCCATGGCCGCTTCGATGCTCGCTTTGACCGCAGCGGCGTTGACAGGCTCGCCGTCGTGGAACGTTGCTCCTTGGCGGATATTGAAAGTCCAGGTCTTCCCGTCTGCGCTGGCTGACCAAGATTCGGCGATAGCGGGGGAAAATTCGTCGGGGGAACCGGCGGGGTTCTTCCAGATCAGTGGCTCGTAGATGTTGCCCATATAGAGAGCTTCGGTTGAGAAAGAACGGACCGGGTCCCAAGTGGTGATAGCGGCGGAGGCTGCGACGGAAAAAACCTTCGGGGCGTTGTCCGCTTTTGGTGCGGTAGTGCAGGCCGTCATGGCGACGACGCAGGTGGTGGCCAGTGCTGCTGATAGGACTGTCCGCCGTGTAGGAGTAAGCGCCATTGGATCTCCTCAGATCGGGTGGGGTGGGAAATTCGATCTCTTCAGCGTAAGAGCGAGTGCATATAGCTGTAAAATACCTATTTCGACCGTTAAATATGCCTGGAGGCTATATGGAACTGCGACGCCTCACCTACTTCATCGCCATCCTCGATGAAGGATCGATTAGCAAGGCCTCTGAAAAGCTGCTGGTTGCCCAACCCTCTCTGTCGCGGCAGTTGCGGCTCCTCGAAGATGAATTGGGCCTGATCCTCTTTGACCGTGTCGGCAAGAGGCTCGTGCTGACCGCCGCCGGCCGGGCGTTCGCACGGATTGCCCGCGATCTGGTGACAAGGGCCGAGCAAGCCAAAAGCGCGGCACGCACCATGGCTTCCGGGGCAGCCAGCTCTCTACGGGTTGCTGCCGCTCCGGCCACCATCTCGGACATTATTGCCCCATACATCGCCTCGCAGGGACCCACCAATCCACTGACCGACGTCATCGAAGCGACGCCGGCCACAGTATACGGAGAGTTGGCGTCAGGAGACGCGGACTTCGCGCTGGGTACGCGACCGCCGCCACCGGAACTGGCGTCTGTGGTGGTGGGCCAGTTCTACCTTTGGGCGCAATGCGCGCCCGGCCACCCAATGGCAGAACTGGACCGGGTCCCCTTGACAGACCTCGTAAAGTGGCCGCTCATCACCATGACCAGGGACTTCTGGGTCCGCCGACTCTTTGATGACGCCGTCGCAGGCAGCCAGCTGACCTATACCACGGCATATGAGAGGAGGTCTGCGGAGGTGATTCAGGCGCTTGCTGCCGCTGGAAGGGGTGTTGGTGTGCTCTCCGACGACCCGCGCTTCGGGCTTCTGGCCAAGCCCATCGCCAACGACGGGAAGGATCTCCTCTTCACTATCTACGGTGCGTGGAGCCCCCTGCATTTTGCCGCCCCTGCCATCGCTGACTGCCTCGCGGAAATGACCCATTTCATGTCCGTCCTCTACCCGCGGTCATAGGGTATAGATTCGCCTCCGTTTTTAGACTGGCCTCATTCCGCCCTCGCTCGAGAGACGTCGAGGAACAGTGATGTCTCGGCAATGGAAAGCAGGCCGTCCAGCGGATCGGGCTGGGAAGAGAACTTCACGATGACAGTGTCGCTCGGCGGGTCCAGCCAGATGTATTCACGTCCCACAGCCTACGAATCCCTGATCTTCGAAGTTGAAGGCATCCGCCACTACTGCGTAGCCAACATGCCCGGTGGCGTACCGCGCACTTCCCCCGCAGCCCTGACCAATGCGACCCTGCCCTAGCATAGAAAACGCGCTGGCCGCCGACCCGGTATTGAACCTGGGAGTAAACATCAGGGTGTGACTGTTAGTTCGCAATGGCGGCTTTTTCACAGCCCGGGTTGCGGTTCTAGCTGATTCCGATGACGAGGTGGAAGGCGCTGAACGGTGCCGGCGGTCCTCTCGACCAGCGGCGCCTGCCTCATGGTCGGTACTGGAGCTGCAGTGCGGTGCTGCTGAGCTGGGGTTTTGGTGAAATACGATGGTTGGATGGTAACCAGTGTTGATGTGGCCCGGCACCTGGGATTGTCGCAGTCGACGGTTTCACGTGCTTTGCGGGGGGATCCGGCTGTGGCGCCTTCTACCAAGGAGCGGGTTTTGTCCGGGGCCAGAGAACTGGGGTACGTGCCGGATGCGGCGGCCCGCATGATGGTCACGCGGCGGACGCATGCGGTGGGGGTTGTGGTTGCGGATCTGACGAGCCCGATTTACCCGGTCATTGTGGAGTCGTTGCAGAATCGGCTGCTGGAGCGTGGTTACCGGATGGTGTTGATCCGGGACCCGGATATTTCGCCGGATCCTGAGGCTGTTGATGTGCTCGACCGTGCGACGGTTGACGGGATGATCTTCGTGTCGGCGCGGGAAGGATCTGCCGCGGTCCGGCGGGTTCTTGACCGTGGCACTCCGGTGGTGCTGCTGAGCCGTGATGATGTCAACGTCGATGTTGAAGCGGTCCTGGCGGATGACAGGGGCGCCGGTGAGCTGGTGATTTCCCATTTGCGGGATCTGGGACACACGAAAATCGGGGTACTGTCGACCCTGCGGGACCGGTCCAATGGCCGTGACCGCGAGGACGGTGTCCGCGCTGCCATGGAGAGCCGCGGCATCGCAGTACGCGAGGACTGGATTCAGCACCTCCGTTTGACACACGAGGACGGCGTCCGGGCCGCCCGTAAGCTGCTGGAGACGGAGGACCGTCCGACGGCTCTGTTCTGCGCGACGGACGCTTTTGCGTTTGCTGCCCTCGATGCCGCAGCGCAACTGGGGATCAGTGTCCCGGAGGAGCTGTCGATCGTCGGATTTGATGATTCCGGGCCATCCCGCTGGGCTTTTGTGAACCTGACCACCGTGCACCAGCCCATTGCGGAGATGTCGTACGAGGCGGTGGACCGTCTGGCCGGGAGAATCGAGGGCGAGCCTCCCAGCCAGACGCGGAAGCCCGTATTTCCGGTCAGGCTGGAAATACGGGGGACGACGGCGGCCCCGACAGCGGCAGTACTGACTTAAGCGGTATTGCGGCCGCCGCTCAGGTCGAGTGTCTGACCGGTCACGTAGCTTGCTTCCGTTGAGAGCAGCCATGTGGCCAGGGCGGAGAATTCCTCGGGGAGTCCGATCCTGCCCATGGGTACCTTGGCGAGCAGCTGGGCGTTCCGTTCCGGGCTGAGGTCGTGAAGGAGCCGGGTCTTCATCATCGACGGTGCGATGGAGTTGACCGTGACACCATAAGGCGCAACCTCTTTCGCGGCCGTTTTGACCAGGGCCACGAGCCCGGCCTTGGATGCCGAGTAGGCGGCCTGGTGCGGGTTTCCCTCACGGGCGGAAATTGAGGACAAGATAGCCACCCGGCCGTATCCCTGTTGTGTGAGGACCGGGAGGATACTGGCCAGGCCGTGCAGGCAGCCGTCCAGGTTCACGCTCAGGGTTCTGGCCCATCCGTCGGCGGGCATTTCGGTCACCGGGACCTCGGGGCCCTGGATTCCGTGGGCGAACAGCGCCCCGTCGATCCGGCCATACCGCTGCAGAACTGTCTGGACGGTGCGGTCCCAATCGGCCCTTTCTGTGACGTTCAGTGCCATGCAGTTTGTCGGGCTGCTTCCGTCGCCCAGCCCGCCGTCGGCGACGTCGGTGCAGACGACAGTGGCGCCTTCGCGTGCGAGCCGGTCCGCGGTGTCGGATCCGAGCCCGCCGGCCGCGCCGGTGACCAGGATGACCTGATCGGCGAAACGCCCGGGCCAATAGATCTCGGCACTGGCGGTCCGGGGCCCCTGGGGGCTGCCTGCGGCAGCCGCCGGTGTTGTGATTTCGGTGAGTTCGCTCATGAGGTTGTCTCCATTTCAGTCTTCAAAGGTGAGCCGATCAGAGTCCCGGCTGCGGTGTGGAGGTGCTTGAGGTGGGCATCTGTGCCGGCGGCCTCGACGGCCCAGACGTCAGGGACCTCGACGCTGACCGGTGTGCCGGGAAGGGCCGCCAGGATTTCCCGCAGCGGGAAGACACCCTCCCCGGGGGCCAGCCTTTTCGCCCGCGACTCGATCTGCCGGGCGGATCCGTTCACGTCCTGTCCCAGCGGCATGCGGTGCGGGACAGGCAGTGCCGGGGTCTCGGCCGGGCCGTCACAGAGCTGGATGACGGTCACCGCCCCTGCCGGCAGGGCTATCAGCTCGGCGATGAGGCCGCCTGCGCGCACGAAATGGAGCGCGTCCAGCATGATTCCGCAGCCGGTCTGCCCGACAAGCAGGCCGGCGGCCGGGATGGAGTCAAGGGGCTGGTACGAGATCGGTTCAATGGACGGGCGGATTCCGTACTTCCTGGCATCGTCAACCAGCGCCGCAAGGCTGTCCGTCAGGCGGGCGCGGTCCGGATCACCACCGATCACATTAAGAACGCTCGCGCCGAGGGCTGCGCCGGCCTCCAGTACCGGTTCCCATTCATTGCGTCCGCGGTGTCCGTCCAGGGTAAAGACCTCAACGTCGCGTACGGCGAGTCCCGTGGCGGCCAGGCGTTCAAGTGTCTGCGCTGACATGAACGAACCGGCAGTCATGGGGTACGGTGCTTCACCGCGGGTGGCCGGGTGAACCCGGATCCCGACAGAGGTATAGCCCGCAGCTGCCGCTGCGTCCACCAGCTCCGGCGGGCTCAAATGCAGCGCCGACAAGTGCGCCAATCCGATCGTTCTGTTCATAACTTCCATCCTGCTCACTGGTGGTTGACTGCTATCAAGAGATGTGCCTATGATTTAGATCACTAAATGACTACGTAGTCATTAAAGCACTCAATCCGCTCGCCCGCAAAGGTGCAGCCGAGCAAACAGAAAGGTTGCGGTGAACCGCAATGCCCAGTTCCCACACTTCGAGCACCGGGGGTACCGCCATGGGCGCCCTGAACCATCCTCCCGTCGTCATCAGTGCCAAGGCAGGGCGGCGGGCAGCGCTGGCCAGCACTGTTGGCGCCGTCGTTGACTGGTACGACTTCTTCCTCTACGGCACTGCTGCCGCCGTTGTTTTCGGGCCGTTGTTCTTCCCATCGGACAATCAGGTCGCCGGGCTGCTGGCCTCGATGGGTTCGTTCGCCGTCGGCTTCCTGTTCCGCCCGCTCGGCGGGGCGATCTTCGGCCACTTTGGCGATAAGTACGGCCGCCGCACCATGCTTTTCATCACCGTCATCATGATGGGACTGGCCAGCACGGCCATCGGGCTGCTCCCCAGCTACGCCGCGATCGGCGTCGCCGCACCCATCCTGCTCGTGACCTTGCGGGCCATCCAAGGCATCGCCGTCGGCGGCGAATGGGGCGGCGCGGCCCTGATGGCTGTCGAGAATGCACCGGCAGGAAAGCGCAACTTCCTCGCCACCGGCGTGCAGATCGGATCTTTCGTCGGGCTGCTGCTGGGCACCGCTGCGTTCTCCCTGGTCACCGCATTGACCACCGCGGAACAGTTCCTTGCCTGGGGCTGGCGGCTGCCGTTCGTGATCAGCATCCTCTTCGCCCTGGTCGGCCTCTGGATCCGGGCCGGTGTGCCTGAATCGGCAGAGTTCACCGCCGTCAAGGAAGAACACAAGGATGCCCGTGCACCGTTGGCTGAAGCGCTGCGGACCAGTCCCAAGAAGATCCTGGCCGTGATCGGCATGCGGATGGTGGACCAGAGCACCTTCTACATGGGCTTCACCTTCTCGCTGGCCTATGTCAAGAACTTCACCGACACCCCTACCTCCACGGTCCTGACCGCCTCGATGGTCGCCATGGTCCTGGCCATCCCCTTCCTGGCACTCTGGGGACGCCTCGCGGACAAGTTCGGCCGGAAGTGGTTCTACATCATCGGCCCCCTCGCCGCGGCCCTTGCAGCAGCGCCCTTCTTCGCTGCGCTGGAAAGCGGCGAACTGATCCCGATGATCCTTGGCTTCTTCGCCCTGATCAATCTCGGGCACAACATCTCCACCTGCGTCCAGCAGACCTGGTTCACCGACATGTTCGAAGTCCGGATCCGCTACAGCGGCGCAGGCTTTGCCTACGCACTGGCCGGGGCAGTGGGCGGCTTCATCCCGCTGATCGCCACAGCCCTCATGGCCAGCAGCGGCAGCTGGGTCCCTGCCGCGGCGCTCCTTGCCGGGCTTTGCCTGGTAGCGCTGGTCTCGAGCCTCTGGTCCTACAAGTGGGCCAACAAGGAACACCACTGAACCCAAAACGCAGGACGCACCCAAGCCAGCGGTAAGGCGAATGCGCGGCCAACCAGCGGTCAAAACACCCGGTTGCCCGCGCATTCGCCACCTGCTACCGATCACACGAAACCAACAATGAAGGCCTGACCCGAGTGAAGACCAGCAAATCTGATGAACTGACCACAGCCCCAGCCAAGACCCTGGACTGTGATGTCCTGGTCGTCGGCTCAGGTGCCGGCGGCCTGTCCGCCGCGGTCACCGCCGCCTACCACGGGCTGAAAGTCGTGGTCGTTGAAAAGGGCGAGGTCTGCGGGGGCGCCACGTCCTGGTCCGGGGGCTGGGCCTGGACCCCGGGAAACCCCTTGGCCAAAGCCGCCGGCGTCAACGAGGACCGCGAACTCTTCCGGACTTACCTCCGCCACCGACTCGGCACGAAGTACCGCGAGGACAAGGTCGAGGCATTCCTTGAAGCCGTCCCGCACATGGTCGGGTTCTTCCAGGACAAGACAAGCCTGCAGTTCGTGCCCGGAGCCAAGATCAAGGACATCTACGGCAACACCCCGGGCGCCGGCACCGGGCACCGCTCCGTGGGACCCAAACCGTTCAACGCACGCCGGATCAAGCCCGAGCTGCGCGCCAAAATGCGCCACCAGCTCTACGAAACCTCGTTCCTGGGCATGGGCATCATGGCCGGCCCGGACCTCACCAAATTCCTCTCCGCCTCCCAAGGCAACATCCAGGGTTTGTTCCACGCGACCTGGAGGGTGGGGTTCCACCTGCTGGACCTGATCACGCACCGGCGGAACATGCAGCTCGTCAACGGCACGGCACTCACCGGACGGCTGTTGAAATCCGCCGATGACCTGGGCGTGGACATCCGCGTCTCCACGCCCGCCACGCGCCTTCTCACCAATGAGGCCGGCAAGGTGACCGGCGCCGTCGTGGATTCAGCCGCCGGCAGCTACACGATTAACGCCTCCCGCGGCGTCGTCCTGGCCACAGGCGGCTTCCCCAACGACATTGCCCGCCGTAAGGCGCTCTTCCCCAAGACCCCCACGGGCCGGGAACACTGGACCCTGGCCCCAAAAGAAACCACCGGAGATGGCATCACCATGGCCCAGGCCGTGGGAGCCCGCTTCGACACCGACGTGGGGTCCCCGGCCGCCTGGTGTCCGGTCTCCCTGGTCCCATACCGCAAGGGACGCACCGGAACGTTCCCGCACATCATGGACCGCGCCAAACCCGGCAGCATCGGAGTCCGCCGGGACGGAAAGCGCTTCGTCAACGAAGCCAACGGCTATTACGACTACGTCGAAGGTCTGCTCAAAGCGACCCCCGACGGTGAGCCGGTCGAGGCCTGGCAGATCGCCGACGCCGAGTTCGTGCGCAAATTCCCGCTGGGGATGACCAAGCCCCTGCCCGTCCCGCTCTATCCTTACCTGCGCTCCGGGTACCTCAAAAAAGGAAACACCATCGAGGAACTCGCCGCAGCCTGCGGCATCGACCCGGAAGCCCTGGCCAAAACCGTGGCCGACTTCAACGAGAACGCCCGCAAGGGCGTGGATCCGGACTTCAACCGCGGCGCCAGCGAATTCAACCGCTACGGCGGAGACCCCAAGAACACGCCCAACCCCTCGCTACGACCGCTGGAAAAGGGACCGTTCTACGCCGTCAGGATCGTCCCCGGATCCTTCGGCACCTTCGCAGGCCTCGCCGCTGACCCACGGGCACGGGTCCTGGACAACAACGGGCAGCCCATCGCCGGCCTCTACGTCGCCGGGAACGACCAGGTATCGGTCATGGGCGGACACTACCCCGCCGGGGGCATCAACCTCGGCCCCGCCCTGACCTTCGGATACATCGCCGGACGCGACCTCGCAGGAGCCACACACTACGAAGACGACGCCACCCCTGCCCCCGAAACAATGACCGGGAACGATGACGCCACGGACACACGAAGTTCTCGCCGATGACGTACTTACCGGAACCCGGCACCAGTCGCTGGAAGGATTCGGACCGTCAGGATTCGCGACCCCAACGATCTTGAAGGAAGGGGCCCCTGGACGAGCCTTGTGGTCAAAGGCCCGAGGGAGCATCTCTATAGGCCGTATCTCATTCGCCCCTATGAAACCCACCCTTTGAGTCCCTGTGCTGGCCGCGCCGCTTCCACGGCCAGGTCGCCTGACCACAAGCAGCACCCAGGGCAGGAAGCCGCAGCGAGAAATCTAGAAAGTGAAACCCGTGGAGAAGAAGAAATCCCGGCGCCCAAGCGAGGGCTTCGTGCCTCAAGACTGGACGGGCCTCCTAGCAGGACAACACGTATGGGTCCGGCCCAACGACGGTGCGACCTTCGCAGCCGTCATCGAAACGAAGACCAGTAATTCCAGCGCAGTGTGGATCCTACGTGATGACAGCTTGCAGACCCGGCAAGTTTTCGGGCATACCGAGGGCATCCACCTGGTTCCGATCGAACAAGCTGCCGATCCGGCAGACCAGGCGAGCGAGGGACCCTGGAAGGAACCCAGGCAATGAAATCCAGCCCGGATTCGGTACACATAAGAGAGAATGAAGATGCGCGACTCGACGAAAGAATGACCGACGCCGTAGCCAGTTTTATCAACGCCGCCGCCAATTACTGCGGTACCGTCCGGACCCGCCACAGCCACACCTGCCGCCGAGTGCGGTATGAGGGCGATCATGCCCACCATCAGGAGCTGCCGGACGGGGCGGATGGTGAGCATCTCTTTGTAGCGTGCAAAGTTCACGGGCTATCCTTTTGTTTCCATGGGCAGCCCCCGACACGGGTGGGGGAGTACGGCGCCATGTACAGTCCCGCCCCGCGGTGAAGGGCCCGCAGAGCCAGGGCAACGGGCAGGCCAACCGCCATGGAGCCCGGCACGACAACGGGCGTATAGTGTGCGGTGTTGCCTAAGGCCGTTCCCAGCTCTGGATCGGTCAGCACCGCCAGCACGTTGGCCAGGCCGACAAACTTCGCCTGGCCCGAGAGCGGTTTCCAGTCATACAGGGCAATCACGAACGCCGCGGCGGCAGGGACGAACACGCAGGCCAACAGGCCCAGCAGCGCAGGAGCCAGCAGACTCCTCGAGGTGAGACGCAGCGTGCGGCGAGGATCCACGGACCGTCTTTCTAGGGTTAGAACTGTGGAGTTTGCCGATAAATGGCGGCGTTCTGTGATCGCTTTATCTCGCCGACTGAGCCGCGAGCTGTCTTGTATCGCTTGAGATTCGTGACACATAGGTCGTAGCTGGCGCTCGGAGGTCTGCATTCGCCAGCAATCTACAATGTCTCAAAATTTTCTCGAGTCCGAAAACTGGTTGTACCGGCGCCGGTTGACCAGAAGGCGTCAGCTGAACTGCAGGCTGTTGCCTGTCTTGGTTTTCACCATGTTCGTCGCGTAGGTGATGAGGAATTCGTACTCGTCTTCCGGCCTCAGGTCGCCGAGGAGCACGTCCATTACGAGGCCGTCTTCGAGCGCTACGAAACTCCTGGCCAAGAACTCGGCTGGTGCTGTGAGGTTGAAGGCTTCCTCCTGCGCGCCTCGTTCCAGGATCTCTTTGTAGAGGTTCGTTTGCCGCTCCACAAATGCCATCTGCTGCCTAGCCGCGGCTTCGTTCCGCAGATACACGGGAATGAGCTCTACGAGGATGCGGGACGCGGCTTCGCTTTCCCCGGGCCAGGGAACACCTGAGTGGATACAGGCCCTCAACTGCGCTTCCGGGTGGCTTTCCGCCTGGATCCGGGCCTCTCGTCGATCACAGTACTCCGACACACCTTGATGGAATACCTCACTGAAGAGCTCATCGACGTCCCGGTAGTAATACAGCACGGCAGCAGGTGTGACGCCAGCTTCGCTGGCTATGTCGGAGAGGCGGGCTGCTGAAGAGCCTCGGTCCAACAGGACCCGACCTGCTGCTGCCACCAATTGGTCCCGGCGGGCTGTCTGGTTACGCGGTCTTGCCATGATCACAATGCTTCCACACCACCCTTCAAAGTGACCCTTGACACACCCAAATTCATTAATTAATCTTTATTTAAGAAACTCTCCAATGCAAGGAATCCCTCTCATGACCCGTCTTCTTCCCCTGGCTCTTGTGCAGACACCTGCCGAATCAATGACTGATTTCGCTGCTGGTCTAGAACGAAGGGTCAAAGCACATGCCGTCGCCGACCTTTTCGTGTATCCGGAACTTCACTTGAACACGGCGGACTCGCCGGACCCCGCGGACAGTCAGGCCTCTATGGAAGCCTCGGCCGAACCCCTTGATGGGCCGCGCGATCGCACTCTTGCCGAGCTTGCCGGAGATCTTGGGATCTGGCTTCTGCCTGGCAGCGTGTTGGAGCGCGGCGGGGACGGGCGCATCTACAACACTGCCGTTGTCTACTCTCCCGAAGGGCAGCGCGTGGCCTCGTACCGGAAAGTCTTTCCGTGGAAGCCCTATGAAACGGTCAGTTCCGGAACGGAATTCGTGGTCTTTGACATGACCGGATATGGCCGCGTAGGTTTGTCCATCTGCTACGACGCATGGTTCCCCGAACACAGCCGGCATCTGGCGTGGATGGGCGCAGAGCTCGTTCTCAATGTGGTCCGAACCCCGACCAACGACCGTGTCCAGGAAGTTGTCATCGGTCAAGCCAACGCAATCGTCAACCAGAACTTCGTCGCCAGCGTAAACGCGGCGAGCCCCAACGGCGTGGGCCGGAGTCTCCTGGTTGATCCTGAAGGCCGCATACGCATCGAAGCAACCGGACCCGAAGACGCAACCTTGGTCGATGTCATCGACCTGGACCAAGTAGGGAACGTACGCCAATATGGCACCGCGGGCGTCACCCGGCCCTGGGAACAGTTCAGTGAAAGCGACGACGCTATTCCACTGCCGCTGTACTCGGGCCAGCTAGAACCCCGACTCTGGCGTCAGACCAACTCCCTGACAATGCCCACCAACCTCAGCTCTGTCCCAGCCTAAGGAAAATCCCATGTCAGCTGAGAACATCAAACTCATCCCCAAACTATCCCTGCTGTCAGTTGTCGTGTTCGGACTGGCGTACATGGCTCCGGGAATCGTGATGTCGATCTTCGGTGTCATCTCCTCCACGAGCGACGGATCCGCCCCGACGGCATTTGCCCTCGCCACTGCCGCAATGCTGCTAACTGCGCTCAGCTACGCGAAGATGGCAAAAATCTTTCCCACCTCTGGTTCGGCCTACGTCTACGCACGACGACTGCTCGATTCACGCGTCGGCTTCCTCGTCGGGTGGGCAATCCTTCTCGACTATCTCTTCCTTCCCACCGTGGCCTGGCTTTTCCAGTCGTTCTACCTGGCCGCCCAGTTTCCCGCCATTCCCGTCTGGGCATGGCTGGCTCTGAACGCGGGATTGACCACGATCATCAACGTCACTGGAATCGTGCTCACCGACCGCGTGAACAAGATCCTGACCCTTCTGGTCGTAACCCTTATCGGGATCTTCATCGCCTACTGCCTGGCCTACCTCGGCGGCAACCCGCCGGCGTCGTTCACTGAACCCTTCTGGAACAGTGCCACGACAGTCAGCGGCATCGCTGCGGCGGCGGCTATCGCGGCCTACGCCTTCCTCGGCTTCGACGCCGTCAGCACCCTCAGCGAAGAGACCAAAGACGCCAGCCGCAACATCCCCCGGGCCATCCTCTTGACCGTCCTCGTCGGCGGAATAATCTTCGTCGTGGTCTCCTACATCATGCAGCTCGTCCACCCAGGCGGGGACTTCGAGGAAGCGGCGACGGCAGCGTACGCCATGCAGGTCCTCGTCGGCGGCCAGTTCTACGCCAACATCGCCAACATGCTTTTCATCGTTGGCGGTTTCGCCTCCGGGCTGGCCATCCAGGCCAGCACCAGCCGGCTCCTCTACGTCATGGGCCGCGACGGAGTCCTTCCCCGACGGCTCTTCGGCCGCCTCAACCCGCGAACCAAAACGCCCATCTTCAACCTGGTCCTCGTCGGTGCCATAGCCGCCCTGGCGATGAACATCTCCCTGGAACTCGCGACGTCCTGCATCAACTTCGGGGCATTCCTGGCCTTCGCAACCGTGAACCTCTGCGTGATTGCCTACTTCATCCGCAGCCGCCGACAAGGCACCAAACTACCCGTCATCGGATACATCATCCTGCCGGTCCTGGGTGCCGCGGTTGACATCTATCTCCTCACCCAGCTAAGTCCCATGGCGATCATCATCGGCTGCATCTGGATCGGCCTGGGCATGGTCTACCTCGTCTTCCTCACTAAAGGTTTCCGTAGGGAACCGCCGGAAATGCGCCTCCAGGACCAGCAAAGCGAACGCATTCAGGCCCAGCATCCCGCCCCCGGAACGCTGTCAACCGTCCCTGCGGCCAGCCAGGCACAACCCACTGAAATCTAATCTCCAGAACGAACCCACAAAGGGCGGGCCAGGACACTGATGTCCTGGCCCGTCCTTTGTGCGTACTGGAACCGGACTCGCGGCGAAGACCCAACTGCAACCACTCGACTCTTGGGATACGAGAGGTCTCATGCCTCTATCCGGCAGGATCCAACTATGTCTCGAAACTGCTGGTTGAATCGGCATACTAACCATTAGCTGTAAATCACAGCGATAAATGACGGCGTTTTCGCAGCGCTAATTGGCGCCTCCGTATGTCCGGCGATTCCACAGCGCCCGATGCGGCTCCTGTGGAGGTTTAGCCGGCTGCCGTCATTTTCTGGATTGCCTGTCGGGTGGCGCCGAGTTCACGGGCAATATCAGCCTGCGCATAGCCCTTGGGGAGAAGCGCATCAATGATCACACGCCGCTGTCGGGAAAGCTCCACGGCATGACGGGCATGCTCAATTGCTCGTGTACGCACCGCGGTGAGATCGTCAAACATGGCTCGGTCTTCGATTGCTACAGCTTTCATGCACTCGTTATGACAACCCCAGGTTGCGGCGTCAACCACCGGTTGTCCTCTGGGGGGTGTTCTACGCCCGTCTCAGTCTCCGTCCCGGCCCTCACAGCAGAATCATGCATCCGCAGCTTACTCCGTCGCCCAAGACGGCAACGTACAGGACTTGGCGGCTTCGTTCGTGGCTAGGGCTGTCCAAAAATCCCTGCGAAGCGGCGGCCGGCGGGCTTTCGTGATGCCGAACTCAGTAATAGACCGTGACTATTGGTCGGGTTTCAGGTCAGGAAAGTTCGGCACGCTGTACGACATCGTGAACGTCGCCTTCGACCAGCCTTGGGACCTCCGCTGAATTCGGCCGCACTTTTTCCCCTGGGGAAGCAGTGTCGTTTTCGGGCAGCGGGCCGAGCAACCCAAGATGATGCCAAAAATCGCTGAGACTTGGACGGGCAAGGTGCCTTCGGGCAAAACAGCCTGGGCCGAGGTGGAACCGACCATCTTCCGCGGCGACAAGGACCTCTCCGTTTCCACTACCGACGCCGAGCAGCCTCGGTCGCCTTATTCCGCTCGATTCAGTCAGGGCGCCACCATTGTGCCTCGAGTCCTTTTCATGGTGGAGCCGACCCCGGCGTCGTCGCTGAAGTCTGACCATCTCCGCCCGGATCCCTTTGTGTGAGAGAAGAGATGCCAAGGCGTCAGGCATCTCCTCTCTTTTTCCTTCGCGGGGTTGGAACTCGACGGTTAGTGAACATGTGGTGATCGCAGTGGGATGGGCCTGTTTGTGCTGATTTAGCAGGGATCTTTTTCTCCTCGTTTAAGAGCGCAAAACATGCCCCTTACATGGACCGCCGGGTGTATGCGCCTAAGTGAGGTTGTGGTGCGTTACCTGTAATGACGGGTATCTATGGCCGTGCGGATGCTCGTCGCGTACGCAGAGCCCGTCGCGCAGCGGTTGCAAGAGAGAAACCATGCGCTGCCTCAAACGCTACGTCGCCCGGGAAATCTACCGCCAAATATTTAATCCCATTGCAGCACCTGACATCACCGGCCTCCGGCCCCTCAGACGGCAGCTCGGCGTCACATTGCAGCAAGCAGGCGAACAACTCAACCAGTGTCCTTACAACCTCTCCATAGAACGAGGGATTGCCAGAAACGACCACGTCGCCCAAACGTACCGACAATGGCTCACTCAACAGCACCTGTCCACAACCGGGGACAATTCCCACGGGTTATCCACCGCTACCACCGCCGAGGGAGCTACCCCAACGGCTCCCAAAAAACCAGCCGTGGATAACCCGAATTGACCCCAGTTATGGACAGCTCAAAGTCACCTCCGCGCGGCACGCCAACCGTAAAAACGTCATTACTGTGGCTGTTGTCCTTGCTCCCTGGCCCCCGGCTGCACGACCGGAGCCCAGCGCTTGGGCGACGAGAAGATAAACGATGTCGCAGAGCTGCCCTTATCGTGAAGTGAGTCGATAAAAGGTTCCAAGTCCCGGATGGTTTCAGCGACCACACGCAAGATGTGATCGTCCTGGCCCGCCACCCGATGATCCTCGAGGACATACGGATCGGCGATAGCTTGGGTTGCGATGCCATAAGACTGCAGCTTGCCGGTACTGGCAACGTGGATGAAAGCCTCAACCGCATATCCAGCAGCAGTGGTGTCGACACGGGCACTGTAGCCAGTTATCACGCCGTGCCGCTCCAGACGTCGCACTCTGCTCGCGACTGCAGGGGCGGTCAACCCTACTTGCCGCGCGAGCTCTCTGTATCCGAGGCGCGCGTCTTCCTGCAGCAGCCGCAACAATTCCCAGTCCACATCATCCAGAGTCACCATGTCTCAAATTTTAGTCGCTTGGCTTTCCAAATGGATGCTTATCGACTCGAAAACTTTACAAGTTGCCTTCCGTCGATACCGGCCTTCTCCATAGACTGGGTGCCATGTTGGAACAATCTTTCTTGGCAACTCGGCAGGTGTAGCGTGAAAGCAAGCGCGTGGGGGCTATTTGCCCTGGTTTCGCTTCTTTGGGGAGTGCCTTATCTCTTCATTGAAATCGCGCTGAGGGACATCGGACCTCTGTGGATCGCCGCCGGACGTGTAGCCATAGCGGCTCTCGTCATGACGCCATTCCTACTGCATCGACAGCGCTGGCGGGTGCTGACAAAACGCTGGCGCGCCCTGCTGGTTCTGGCCGTAGTTGAGGTCGTCGTGCCGTTGAGCCTGATCACACT
Organism: Arthrobacter sp. NPDC093128; assembly: GCF_040683875.1. Lineage (NCBI taxonomy): Bacteria > Bacillati > Actinomycetota > Actinomycetes > Micrococcales > Micrococcaceae > Arthrobacter > Arthrobacter sp. NPDC093128. The sequence goes on along the minus strand of NZ_JBFBEY010000025.1, from coordinate 10,521 downwards.
GGGACAGTTGTCGGTTCCGTCTGGAACAACTGGCGTGATCATCGCAACTGAACCCATTTTCGTTGCAGTACTTGCCCCTTTGCTCGTTCGCAAGCCTTGGCTGAACCCATCGGGATGGGTTGGCTTGGTCCTTGGGCTTATCGGCGTAACCACCCTCCTCGGGCTCGATGATGCAGGACCAGCGGTGTTACTCATCGCCGGTGCAGCCCTCGCCTACGGGCTGGGTGCCATCCTGATCGGTCACTGGTTTAGCAATTATGATGCCCTGACAGTCGCCGCTGCCATGATCCTGGCTGCTGCCCCCATACTCATCGCCATTGCAGCGGCGGCCGAACCGTTCCGGGCACCCTCAGAAAGTACGGTACTTTCCCTCATCACGCTGGGAGTCGCGTGCACAGCAGGCGGCTTTAGTGCATTCTTCGCACTCATCAAGCGCGCGGGGCCGACCACTGCAGCCCTCACAACATATACCGCACCGATTATTGCGGTCGTGGCAGGGGTTCTCGTCTTGCGCGAAAACCTGACTCTCTGGCAGGTACTCAGCTGCTCACTGATCCTCATTGGTGCCGCGTTTATCGTGCGCCTAAAACCTAGGCGTGGGCGGCGGCCCTCAAAAATGGACCCTGCAGAGCAAAGCTCGATCAAACTCTAGAACCCGCTTATGATGTTGGGCTCCGCGACTGAGTGATGGACGACGGTAATAACGGTGTCGATGTGATGCGCAGGCATAGTCTTCACATGCTTACCGCACCTCCGGGGGTATGCCTTTAAACATGTATATGAGAAGGGCCCGGCAGGCTAAGCCAACTCACCGCGGTCTCTGGTCCGGAAGAACTACTACTACTACTACTACTACTACTACTACTACTACTCACAGCACTATCTTCGCGTACTGCAGTCAAAACCGGACTGGACATGATTACTGGATTCCTGGCTCTCGCCCCACGCGATTAAATGGACTTGCTATGAGCCCCTGGTACCGTTCCAGCCTGACACGTGGGACTGTCCGATAAACGGTGTGTGGGTCCGGCCGGTTTTCATTAGTGAATGGTTCTTTCGAACCGACCAGTGAAGGTAATCGCGAACGCGTTCAGCGCAGGCATCCACCTCATCACCCAGCGTGCCCGACCGCCGCCGGTCGGATCAAGAGACCTGGTGACCAGATACAGGCATTTCAGCGCAGCGGCCTCGTTTGGAAAGTGCCCGCGGGCCCTCACGGCCCGTCGGTAGCGGGCATTGATCGACTCGATCACGTTCGTTGTGCAGATCACCCGCCGGATCTCCACGTCGTAGAGGCTGTCGCAGAATAGCGTGTCCCAGCCCGGGCGGTGACGAGGGGCCTGGGAGAATCGGGTATGGCTCAGAGTTATCGTCCTGTGCGGCGTGATCAGGTGTTTCTGCTTCCGCCGGATATGCGGGACTGGCTGCCGGAAGATCACCTCGTCTGGCTTGTCATCGAGATCGTCGAGACGCTCGATGTGTCAGCTTTCGAAGCGTCGCGGCGGCGGGGCGGGGTCGGCGCAGCGGGATACGATCCGCGGATGCTGCTGGGGCTGCTGGTCTATGCGTACTGCCGCGGCGTGCGGTCCTCGCGTCAAGTCGAGCGGCTATGCCACACGGACATTGCGTTCAAGGTGGCGTGCGCAGGCGATGTGCCCGACCACGCGACCATCGCGAGGTTCCGTGCCGTGTCAGAGGAAGCGTTCGCAGGGTTGTTCGCGCAGGTGCTGCTGATCGCCGCACGGGCGGGGCTCGCCCGGTTTGGGACGATCGCGATCGACGGGACGAAGATCCCGGCGAACGCGTCCATCGACGCGAACCGAGGCCGGGACTGGTTCGACCAGCACGCCAAAGAGATCGCCGCCGATGTCGTCGAAGAGGCGCAACGCGTGGACGCGGCCGAGGATGCGCTGGCCGCCCGCGGGGCCGACGACGGCGGCGACCGTGTCCGTGGACCGCTGGCCGGGAGGTCGGCCAGAGCGGAGCGGATCCGTCGCGCAGCAGCGGAGCTTGCCCAGCAGCAGCGTCGACTGGACACCGATCGCGAGGCCCGCCAGACCGGGGCTCAGGCCCGGCTGCAGGCGTCCCAGGCTGGGCGGCTGGTGCGAGGCCGGATCCCTGACGGCCCGCTACGGCTGGCCGAGGCGAGGGCGCATCTGGAACGGGAGCTGCGCGACCACCAGGCCAAGCTCGATCGCAGGGCCGCGTTGATCGCCGCGGGGAAGAAGCCGATGGGCGCCCCGCCTGTCCCGACCGAGGAGCACTCGCGGATCATCCGGGCACGCCGTGTCGTCGCTGCGGCGGAAGCCGCCGCGGCGCGCGACGGGCAAGCCCCGACGAGGAGCCTCCCCAAGGCCGTCGCGAACACCACAGACCCGGAGTCGCGGGTGATGCCCACGCGCCGGGGTTTCGTCCAGGGGTACAACGCGCAGGTCGCCGTCACCGGTGACCACGTCATCGCCGCCGTCGATGTGAACCAGCAGCCCAACGACATGCCCTCGTTCGTTCCCATGATGAGCGCGGCCACCGACGCGGCCGCGGGCCTGCATGCTAGGACCGGTTCGCCCGAGCACCAGATCGGGGTCGTGCTGGCCGATGCCGGCTACTGCAGCAACAAGAACCCGGAGGCACCCGGCGCCGACCGGATCATCGCCCTGGACAAAGGGCGCGAACAGCACGTCAAGGCAGTTCGATCACCGGCATCTGGCCCGCCGCCGGCCGGGGCGAACGCGCGGGAAGCGATGGCCCACCGCCTCCGAACACCCGAAGGATCAGCCGCTTACAAGCGCCGCGGCGCAACCGTCGAACCCAGCATCGGAACCCTCAAGACGATCCTGGGCAGATTCTCCCGGAGAGGCCTCGACGCTGCCCGCGGCGAGCTGAACCTCGCGGCCGCCGCCTACAACATCCGGAAGATCCATACGGCAACCGGCTGAGGCCTCGGCCGCACGGACCCGTCAAGCGGACCCGCCGACCCCGACTAACAGGCCCCTCGTCACCGCCCGGGCTGGGACACGCTATTCTGCGACAGCCTCTACGACGTGGAGATCCGGCGGGTGATCTGCACAACGAACGTGATCGAGTCGATCAATGCCCGCTACCGACGGGCCGTGAGGGCCCGCGGGCACTTTCCAAACGAGGCCGCTGCGCTGAAATGTCTGTATCTGGTCACCAGGTCTCTTGATCCGACCGGCGGCGGTCGGGCACGCTGGGTGATGAGGTGGAAGCCTGCGCTGAACGCGTTCGCGATTACCTTCACTGGTCGGTTCGAAAGGACCACTCACTAATGAAAACCGGCCGGACCCACACACCGTTTATCGGACAGTCCCGTGGAGCCCGTGCCTCAGGTAGGAATTGCCCGCGAAAGTGGGTGGTGGTCAGCTGGCTTGGACGAGGATTCCGCGGTGGACGTCGGGCAGGGTGGAGGGGAAACCGGCCAGGTAGAGCTGTTCGGTCTTGTCCTTGGCGAGTTGGGCCAGTCGGTCTTGCAGGTCGCCGATCCGGCGGGCCAGTTCGGCGGGGTTGAGTGTGTCGCGGTAGGCGGTCAGCTCGGCTTCTTGTGCGGGGGCCAGGACTCTCGCCGCCAGGAGCCGGTCGAAGGGCGTGCGCGGCGGGTCGTACAGGCGGGTGCGGCGTCCGTTGCGGTCGCTGCCGTACCCGATCGGCTTCTTCGTCGGGGTCAGGTAGTTCAGCCGGTCATTGACCAGTGGCCACAACCGAGCCAGGAGGGCGCGCTCCTCGGGGGTGTCGTAGCGGTAGTAGAAGGCGTACTTGCGCACCAGGTGGTTGTTCTTGGCCTCGACGTTGGACTGGTCGTTCTTCTTGTACGGCCGGGACCGGGTGATGTAGATCCGGCGTTCGGCGGCCCAGTCGGTCATGGCATGGTTGAGGAACTCGCCGCTGTTGTCGAAATCGAGTCCTGTTACCGCACAAGGGACTTCATCCACCGCGGCCTGTAGCGCGGTCAGGATGTGGGTTGGGTGCGCGTTGTTGCGGATGGTGTGGGTGAAGACCCAGCCGGTGTGCACATCGGTCAGGTTCACCGTGCGCGCGAACTCGTCCTTGAGGGTGGGCCCGCAGTGCGCGATGATGTCGACCTCGAAGAACCCCGGCTCGTCCTCGACCTCGTCCCGGGCGCGGCGGATGGCGACGCTTGAGCGCAGCAGCGGCGAAGGCTTCGTGGTCGAGACCCCACCGATGGCGTCCTTGGCCTTGGCCGGGGCCAGGTAGCGGTCGATCGAGGCCGCGCTCATCGCCAGCAACTCGGTGCGCACCGCGCGACTGTAGTGATCGATACCGTCGATGAGCTCACCGTGGCGTTCCAGGGCGTCCAGATGGGCGCGCATCGAGACCACCAAGTACTTGCCGCACTGCCCGCCAGAGGCGGCCCACACCTTCTGCAGCACCTTGCGCGCGTCATAGGAGAACTTCGGTGCCCGCGGCTTGCGGACCGGCGTGGCGACCGCCCGACCCGGTCCCGGCGGCGTTTTGGCCGCCGCGACCAGCCGCCGGCGGGCGTTGTCCCTGGACCAGCCGGTGACCGAGACCACCTCATCGAGCATCCGGCCCCGGTCCTTCTTGCTCGCTGCCGCGTACGCCTTGGCGTACTTGTGCGTCACCTCGGCACGAGTGACCATCGACGACCCACTTCCCATGCCCCCGCAGCATCCACCGATTTCGCGGGCAATTCTTTCGTGAGGCACCGAGGGCATACCGCCTGGGGTCACGCTGGGCGCGAACCCCAGCTGCAGCTCGATGCGAGCGTCGTCTACCCTCAGCTTGGGTGCCTGGGTGTACTCGGTGACGTGTGTGGGTGCGCAAAACGGCACGCCGACGGCGAGGGGCGGGGGTGCGGAGTCGTCACCTCCCAGTGGCGTTCCTTCGCCGCATTGCACCTCGAAGGTGCCGTGGCCAGGCACACCATGGGTGGATACGAGGGCGCGTTTGCGCAACTTCGCCTCGCAGGCCGCGATCACGTTCACCGAACGACACCGTGGCGGTTGTCAGCTTTGCTGACTATCAGGTCATTGTGCATGTGACAGCCTCCGGAAAAGTGGATTCTTCAATTCGACAGCCGTTCCCGCTTCAGCGCGAGTCGGCCGGTGGTGGGGGGCCTAGGGCCTGGGCCTGCATGCGATCGCAGCCATCGGCCCCCCAGATCATGCTGGATAACCGCGCGAACTTTCACCCGATGAGGGGCGATGATTAGGGTGGTGAGGTGGAACCTGCTGAGCGGCAACCGATCGAGGTGTGCCGGTCAAGGGCTCTCCTGTCGTGTTGGTCATGGGCAGGGCTCCGACCGATCGGCTCACCGCAGCGATGAAGTAGGGTTGCTGCTCGGCGCGGGCCATCAGGGCCCGTGAGCCCATGCCCAGGGCCAGCGCACCGGAGGCCTTGCCGTAGGCGACCTCGAAGCGCTTGTTCGAGGAGCCGTCCTGACGTTCGGCGGCGACGACGTGGCCGCCGGCATCGAGGACGACGACGGTCGGCGGCTTGTACCCCTGCGAGGCGGCGTGGCCCAAGGCCCCGCCGATGGCGCGACGAGCGAGATCGAGGTTCATGCCTTCTCCTCCTTCTTCAGGCGGCGGTGGTGGTGCAGGATCGGCTCGGTGTATCCGCCGGGCTGATCGAGACCGTCGAAGACGAGATCGTGTGCCGCCAGGAAGGCACGGTCGTCGTATTTCGGGCCCATCGGCGAGTAGCCGTCGGCGGCCTGCTGGGCATCCACGACATCGGCCATGCGACGGAAGGCGTCCTCGACCACGGCCGGGGTCACGACCCCATGACGCAACCAGTTCGCCACGTGCTGGCTCGAGATGCGACAGGTGGCCCGGTCCTCCATCAGCTGGACTCCGTGGATGTCCGGGACCTTGGAGCAGCCGATCCCGTCATCGATCCAGCGCTTGACGTAGCCGAGGACACCTTGGAGGTTGTTCTCGACCTCGGCGGTGCGCTCCGACTCCGTCCATTCGGCCGACGCGTCGAAAGGGATGGTCAACAGCTGCGAGAGGGTCGTGCGCCGCCGGCCCGCCAGTTTCTGCTGCACCGCCGCCACATCGACCTCGTGGTAGTGCAGTGCGTGCAGTGTCGCGGCGGTGGGGGACGGGACCCAGGCGCAGTTCGCGCCCGCTCTCGGGTGACCGACCTTGGCCTCGAGCATGGCGGCCATGTTGTCGGGCTGGGCCCACATGCCCTTGCCGATCTGCGCCTTGCCGCGGAAACCGCACGCGAGGGCGACATCGACGTTCTGCTCCTCGTAGGCCCGAATCCATGCTGTGTCGCGCATCTCGGCCTTGCGGACCATGGGGCCGCCGAGCATTGAGGTGTGCAGCTCGTCGCCGGTGCGATCCAGGAACCCCGTGTTGACGAAGGCGACGCGGCCCCGTGCGGCGTGGATGCACGCCGCGAGGTTGGCCGAGGTGCGGCGCTCTTCATCCATGATCCCGAGCTTGATCGTCCCCTTCGGCAGCCCGAGGAGTGCTTCGACGCGCTGGAACAGGTCGTCCGTCAGCGCGACCTCTTCCGGACCGTGCATTTTCGGCTTGACCGCGTACATCGATCCCGTCCGGGAGTTGCGCAGGTCCCCCCGCCCCTGGATGTCCGACATGGCACAAAGCGTTGTGATCGCGGCGTCGAGAATCCCCTCGGGGATCTCGTCGCCGTCGTGGAGGACCGCATCGGTGGTCATCAGGTGACCCACGTGCCGGATCCACAGCAGGGACCGGCCGGGCAGCACGACCTCCCCTTCGGGGCTGTCGTAGACACGGTCGGGAGCCATGTGACGGGTGAAGCTCTCCCCGCCCTTGCTCATCGACGCCGTCAGCGTGCCTTGCATGAGCTGCAGCCAGTTGCGGTAGCCCGCGACCTTGTCGGCCGCATCCACCGCTGCCACTGAGTCCTCGAGGTCCATGATCGTGGTGAGGGCAGCCTCGACGACCAGGTCCTGGACACCGGCTTCATCCGTGCTCCCGATCGAGCCGTCACGATCGATGAGGATCTCCACGTGCAGACCGTGGTGCTCGAGCAGCACGCCCTGCGGAGTGGAAGCCTCACCACGGTGACCCTTGTACTGTCCCCGGTCGGCCAGGCCCGTCTCGCCGGCTTCCGACGAGACCACCAAGCGGCCGCCCTCGACGCGGTAGCCGGTGGCACTGCTGTGCGACCCCTGCGCCAGGGGAAAGTGCTCGTCGAGGAACTGACGCCCGCGGGCGACTACCTCGGCACCGCGCGTCGGGTTGTACGAGCTGCCCTTCTCGCGTCCGCCGTCTTCGGCGATCACGTCGGTGCCGTACAGGGCGTCGTAAAGCGAGCCCCACCGAGCGTTGGCAGCGTTGGCGGCGAAGCGTGCGTTCAGCAGGGGGACGACCAGCTGTGGGCCGGCGACTGCAGCGACCTCCCTATCGACGTTCTCCGTGGTGATCTCAAACGGCCCAGGCTCGTCCACGAGGTAGCCGATCCGGTGCAGGTGCTCCTCGTAGGCACCTTGGTCCACGGGACCGGGATGCGCGGCGTGCCATTGGTCGAGCGCAGTCTGCAGCTCGGCACGTCGCTCGAGCAGGCGCCGGTTGACCGGACCCAGATCACGCACGATCTCCTCGAGACCGCCCCAGAAGGCCGCTTCGTCGATACCGGACCCACCAAGCGCCTCGTCTCGCACGAACGCATGGAGCTCGTCGGCCACTTGAAGCGCCCCTATTTGTACCCGCTCGCTCATCCTTTATCCTTTTCCGTATCGTGGAATAATGTTTTCTTCCATTGGAATCATAACAAAAAGTCGACAGAGTGACCATAGAAAATCACACAATGTGACCAGAGGGAACTCGGCGGTGATGGACAAGCCGGGATCGGGTGGCGTAGAGTCCGGTATTTGCCCTCCTTGAGGCGCCGCGACCGGGGCTGCGGAGTCACCGAGCTCGCAGAGGACAGCGGGCTGTCGCCGTCGACGATCCACCGGTTGTTGCAGACCCTGGTCACCCGCGGCTACGCCCGGCAGGAGCCCGGCCGCGCCTATGCCCTGGGTTTCAGGAGTGATCAGGCTGGGCGAGGAGGCAGTCTCCGGCGTGGCGACATGGTGTCTGCCGCTGCAGACCGAGTTGGTGGGCCAGCTGGGCGAGTCCGTCAATCTCGCTGGGCTCAGCGGCGAGGACGTCGTGTAAATGGCTCACGTGCCATCGGCCCAGTCAATGCGCATGTTCACCGAGGTCGGCAGCAGGGTCCCGGCGCAGAGCACGGGCGTCGGGAAGGCCATGCTCGCCCAGCTCGACCATCACCATGTGCGGGCGTGCGGGCGTGCGGGCGTGCGGGCGTGCGGGCGTGCGGGCGTGCGGGCGTGCGGGTGTGCGGGCACTGCTCACTCACCGGGGTGCCCCCCGCCACCCCTTCACCCACAGCGAGCGGGAGGCGCTTGAGTCCGAGATGGCCGCCAACATCGACCGCGGTTTCGCGATGGACGAGCTGCGGGTGCGTTGCGTCGCCGTACCCTCCAGCCGGCCGGGGAGGATCCCGCCTGGCTGTATCCATGTCCGTCCCGATCTCACGAGTCACCGACACGCTCGTCACGAGAGCCGTCCCGCTCCTCACGCGCGCCGCCAAGACCATCTCCGAGGAATTCGGTCGTGACGCCCCGTGAGGCGGCCCGGGGCCCCACCCCCTTCACGGCCCTACTCAAATCGGCTCCCCTTGGTTCGTGGTGAAGGAGAGCGACGCGTCGGGGCAACGGTGGGGGCTCGTGGCCCTGCTGTGAGGGGTATGCGAGACATCCACGAGAACGAGGACCTCGAGCTGTGAACGAGCCTACGGGCTCGCGCCCTGATGCTGCGGGCACGATCTTCAACCTGCCCTCCTATCGCGTCATCGATGCCGTCGACCTGCCCGAAGGTCGGAGGGTCACAGTGGCCCCGACCGATCCGCCCGGGTGCCCCGAGCGCGGCGTGATGGCTAAGGGGGCTGGCTCCCGTCGACTGCAGCGGAACCGGGACATCCCGGTCGCCGGCGCCGTCGAGGTGATGTGGGCCAAGCGGCGCTGGTTCTGCATCGAGATCCGCTGCGCCAGAGGCACGTTCGCCGAGTCGACCGAGCAGGTCCCGCGATTCGCGCGCTCAGCCCAGCGGTTGAAGGAGACGGTGGTCTCGGCGGTGGTCGAGCGCTACTCCCGGGCCGCCGATGAGCTGGAAGCCGCGGCGCGCGAGGGGCTGGCCGCGTTGTCCGCCCGGCGGGAACGGGTCCGGCGGTGAACGCCGAGGCCGTGGTGGTCGCGTTCGCCGGGGCCCGGCAAAGGCTAGAGTCCTTGACCGCCGTGCTGGATGATGAGGCCGCGGTGGACTCGAGCACATCGAGCTGGAGGCACGCTTGGAGCGGGACGGGCGCGAACCGTTGCGTCAGCTGATGCAACAGCACCTGGACCCTGCGCGCGATGCGCGAGCAGCGGGTGGCGGTGGTGCGACCCCGAATCAGGGGGCCCACACCCGGGTGGGCCCCTGGCCACGATCTTCGGCGACGTGCAGGTGACCCGGCCGGCCTATCGCGCCCGCGGGGCGCAGAACCTGTATCCGGGCGATGAGGTGCGCAACCTGCGGCCGGAGCGGCACTCCTACGGGCTACGCCGCCTGGCCGCGGTCGAAGCAGCAGGCGGCTCCATGCTGGGCAGGGCGAAAACCCGAGCACAGGATCAGCAGCCAGCCGATCCCGTGCTCGGTGACGTCGTAGTACGCTGCCTGCCCGCAGACGAAGCGCTCCCCGTCGTTGATGCGCAGCCGGTAGCTGAGGCGGTGCGGGTCGCCCAGAGTCCTGCAGCCGACGGCTTCGAGCACGTCCGACGGCTCGAACCAGCAGCCGAGCAAGACGTCATCGATGACCCCGGCCGGATCGTCAGCCTCCCACGACCAACACACGGAACTCGACGTGCAGGTCGAGCATCGTGATCAGTGCGTCCCGGTCCTTCGTGGCCAGCTCGCGGGCGGACGTCTCACCGAGCGCTGCGGCGTGGACCGGCTGTGCCGTCATGGCACGAGCGCGCAGACCGCGAAGGCCGGATCATCGAAGGGTTCCTACCGCTGCCTCGGGCTCCCGCAGGGACAGTACGACATCGGCTACCTCGAGGGTCCACTCGACCACCTGATAGGTGTCGGCGATCGAGCGGAACAGCTCGCCGTCCCGGAACGCCTGCAACGCCTCCGGCGAGTCCCAAGTGTATACCGCGCCATGCTGCCCGTTCTCGTAACGCACGTAGTGCTTCTGCAGCAGGCCGGGCACTGCCTGGTACTGGGCCATCCGCGCGATGTACAACTCCTGGATGCGCTCGTCCGGTAGTGCGGACGTGAAGTGCACGATGTGCATGATCATAATCATCTCCTGATCTGTTTGGTTCTCGTTCGAAGTGTGGGCCGGGTGCGTAAAGCGCGGCCGGAGCCGTGCTGGAGCGCGCCGAGCCGATCCGGTGTATGAACCTTACGAAGCGGTTAGGGCCCGGTCAAGGCATCGACGAGACTCACGAAAAGTGCCCGCGAACCGCCCTCAGTGCCT
>NZ_JBFBEY010000024.1:0-70635 GCF_040683875.1 Arthrobacter sp. NPDC093128 | reverse complement strand
TACTTGGCTTCGGTCTGGGCTTTTTGCGGCCGCCACCAGTTTTCGTTCTCGCGGTACCAGGCGATGGTGTCTTCGATGCCGGCGTCGAAGTTGGAAAACTTCGGTGCCCAGCCGAGCTCGTCGCGGAGTTTGGCGGAGTCGATCGCGTAGCGCAGGTCGTGTCCGGGCCGGTCCACGACGTGGTCGTACGCGTTACGGGGCTGGCCCATGTGCTCAAGGATCAGCTCCACGACGTCCTTGTTGTTCTTCTCGCCGTCCGCGCCGATGAGGTAGGTCTCGCCGATGATGCCTTTGTCGATGATCGCGAGCACGGCCGAGGAGTGGTCGTTGGCGTGGATCCAGTCGCGGACGTTCTCGCCCTTGCCGTAGAGCTTGGGGCGGATCCCGTCGATCACGTTGGTGATCTGGCGCGGGATGAACTTCTCCACGTGCTGGTACGGGCCGTAGTTGTTCGAGCAGTTGCTGATGGTCGCCTGCAGCCCGAAGGACCGCACCCAGGCGCGGACCAGCAGGTCCGAGCCGGCCTTCGTGGAGGAGTACGGGCTGGAGGGGTTGTACGGGGTGGACTCGCTGAACCGTTCCGGGTCATCGAGTTCCAGGTCCCCGTAAACCTCGTCGGTGGAGATGTGGTGGAAGCGCCTGTTATGCTTCCGGGCGGCCTCGATCAGCGTGTAGGTGCCGATGATGTTCGTGTCCAGGAACGGGCGGGGGTCATGCAGGGAGTTGTCGTTGTGCGACTCGGCCGCGTAGTGGACCACCACGTCGGCGTCGGCCACGAGCGTCTCGACCAGGGCGGCGTCGCAGATGTCGCCCTGCACGAAGCGGAAGCGCTCCTCCGGAAGGCCCCTCAGGGATTCCAGGTTGCCTGCGTACGTCAGCTTGTCCAGGACCGTGACGTGGTCCTCGGTGTTCTCCAGAACGTAGTGGACAAAATTTGAACCGATGAAGCCGGCACCGCCGGTGACAAGTATGTTCCCCATGAAGTATGACTTTACCGGTTTGCGGAAGTGCCACGAACACGAAATGATCTGCCATATGCGAGGAATAATCTTGGCTGGGGGAACTGGATCGCGTTTGCACCCAATTACCCTCGGCATCAGCAAACAACTGGTCCCTGTCTACGACAAGCCCATGATCTACTATCCCCTGTCCACCCTCATCCTGGCCGGCATCCGTGACATTCTGATCATCACGACGCCTCATGATGCCGAGCAATTTCAGCGTTTGCTTGGAGATGGCTCCCGGTTTGGCGTTAATCTGACGTACATTCAACAACCCTCGCCTGATGGATTGGCGCAGGCTTTCACTCTCGGCGCGGATCACATCGGTACAGAATCCGTCGCGCTTGTGCTGGGCGACAATATTTTCTACGGACACGGCTTGGGCACGCAGCTTCGCCGGTACTCAGACGTTGACGGTGGTGCAGTGTTTGGCTACTGGGTTCAAAACCCTAAGGCTTACGGCGTTGTCGAATTCGATGACGCTGGAAGGGCAATTTCGCTTGAGGAGAAGCCCGAGAACCCGCGAAGTCACTATGCGGTTCCGGGATTGTATTTCTACGACAACAATGTGGTCGACATCGCTAAGAACCTCGTTCCGTCAGCGCGGGGCGAGCTGGAGATCACAGACATAAACCAGACGTATCTCGACCGCGGAAAACTGCAGGTTGAGGTACTGCCAAGGGGAACAGCCTGGCTGGACACAGGAACTTTCGATGACCTGAGCGATGCGTCCAACTTCATTAGGACTGTGGAAAACCGCCAAGGCCTCAAAGTTGGAGCGCCTGAGGAGATCGCCTGGAGACAAGGATTTCTCACGGACGACGAACTACGGCGTCGGGCCGAACCGCTCGTCAAGAGCGGTTATGGATCCTACCTTTTGAGCCTGCTCGACTGAACCGAGACCTACAGGGACAGTTGGGTGCGGCTTCCGATATCGGAGCGTATCCACAGAAATCTAGGGCGTTGCTTGTGCTAGTGTAAGCGCGCCGGCGTACCCAACGGAGTGCCCTCAGGAGCCGTGTTGGACGAGGAGCCGGAACCCGCGAAAGCGTCCCACTACTTGCATAGCTGCGGGAGGCGAAAATCAATCCCATACGCGCCACAATTTTTCGCAGACGGTCGTGTAATAAATCGGAAGAGTGGCAGTTGTGAACCCGGAGGTACAGACAGGCATGTCAAAGTCGGTGGCGATAATTGGGACACGTGGTTACCCGAGTTACTACGGAGGCTTCGAAACCGCCGTCAGGAAGCTTGCACCTTTTCTGGTGGACAGCGGTTGGGACGTCAATGTGTACGGGCGAGTCGGTGCCACGAAGGATGCAGATCCTACGCGGGATAGTCGTGTTCGCACCACAACAACTCTCGGACTTGAAAATAAATCGCTTAGTACGCTCACATTTGGCCTGACGTCAGTCCTTCATTCAATGTTTGTTAAGCCCGACGTCGCCTTGGTCATGAATGTGGCGAATGGCTTTTGGCTCCCTCTTCTCAGCCTGCGCGGTATTCCTTCCGTCGTGAATGTCGACGGGATTGAATGGGAGCGCGCAAAATGGGGGCCGTTGGCCAAGTTTGTATTCAAACTCGGGGCGCGATTTACGGCACGGTTCGGCACTGTGCTAGTCAGTGATTCAACCGAAATTCAACGCCGCTGGAAGGCGGACTTTGGGCGAGATTCCGTCTTTATTCCCTATGGGGGCGACGCTCCGGGACCGACCGAGGTGCTGCCTGGGCTTGAACACGGGGCCTACGTTCTAATGGTGGCGAGGTTCGTCCCAGAAAACACTGTGGCTGAGTTCTTTGAAGCCGCGGAGCGCATCGCTCAAGACCATCCGGTGGTTTTGGTGGGATCAGCAGGATACGGAGGCGTATTGGACGATCTAGCCTCCGGCCTTAGTAGTCGCCATTCAAATGTTACGTGGTTGGGCCATGTAAGTGATGACCAAAAACTATTGTCACTTTGGCAGCACGCAGGGGCCTACTTCCACGGGCATAGCGTGGGTGGAACTAACCCTGCCTTGGTCCAGGCAATGGCATGCGGAGCCCCCGTAGTTGCTCGCCGGACACCGTATAACATGGAGGTCCTTGCCGACGAGACATATCTGGTCGACCCCGATCCTGTTGCGATTGAGGCCGCTATTATGCGACTGATGAACGACTCTTCGGCACGAGGCCAAGCAGGTTCCTTCAACAGCCAGCGTGCTCGTGCGCACTACAATTGGCCGGATGTTTGCGGCGCTTACGAAAAAACGCTTGACGGGGTGCTTGGATTTTATAAACGAGGGCGTCAGGTCAGTCTCGCAGCAGGAATCGCTACGAGGTCGCCCGAGAAATAGATTCGAGAGGATACCGCAGTTTTGGATACTTGGAGGCATCCTTGAATGATCCCGATTTCATGAGTATTAGAATTCGGCCCGAACTAAGAGCCGCGCAAGTGAAGCGAGCTTCCGGCATGGTGCCCGCGCTAACACTCTATTTCGATGAGAAATACGATCTTGGCAAGACTCCCGTCCCTGATACCTTTCGCAAGGTCACCATTTTTCAGTGTCTACAAGTAATTGCACGCTCGAATTCTCAAATCCTGGAAGTTCCTGAGCCGCTCTGGCTTCGATTTGCACCGAAGAATTTCCTAATTTTGGCGATCTGGAAATTATCGGGCCTCTTTAGGTTCCGGCGAAGAACTGCAGTCACTTACGCCATTGAAAACAATGATTTCAAAAGCTTGTTGTCGCCTCAAACAAGAGTGCACCCAATGATTGAACGAACACTTCGTATCGTGGCAGGCGCTGCTATTTCCCTAGTTATTGACCGAATAGCGTTCGGGAGTTCTGCGTCAATGAAGCTTTACCACTCCCTGGCTGGCTTAGACCGGGTTGAGCAGCGGCTCATTGAGGAGTTGCCTGCAAGGAGCTCGGACATCCGCGAGAGGGTGTACGGCAAGAAGGCAATTTTCGTCGGTGAACTAGACGATAGAAAGGGCATCCTGAATTTGATGGCGGCGTGGCCAGCTGTGGAAGCCTCGGTGCCGGGGGCATTGCTGAATGTGGTGGGCAACGGTGGGCACTCCAAGGCCGTCGAAGCATGGTGCCGCGAACGGCCGGAATCGAGAGTTTTTTGTGGCCTTCTGGCGCACGATGAGACCGCGGCCCGCATTTCCGAGGCGGATGTCCTTATTGCCCCATCGAGAAGGTTCGGAAGGTGGCGGGAACAGATCGGCTTGCCGATAGTCGAAGCGCTGTCGATGGGGCTCACTGTGGTTACGACCGACGAAACGGGGCTGGCTACTTGGCTGCTGGAACAAGGACATTCGGTGATTCCTGAGGCCAATGTTGAGCAGCAGCTAGCGGTTGCAATTATCCAGGCCGTGGAATCTCCGCTCAACCGCGAGGAAGTTCGACAGTCGTTGCCGCTCATTCCCGGGCGTATCTCGGCTGATTCCTGGCTTCACACAGGATACCTACAAGAAACTCCTGAGGACATGAAATGACCTTGACCGACATAGCGGTTGTTGTAGTCCACCACCGCAGCTACGACACGTTACCAATCACTGTCGAACGGCTCATCTCCGAGGGCATCGTACCCTCGAATCTCCTCGTTGTTGACAACAGTGAAGACCCGGACAACGCCGATCGGTTGAAAGGATCGCTTCCAATAGGTGTGAACTTGGTCTTCTCGTCGAATTCTGGATATGGGGCGGCCGTGAATCACGGCGTGAGCTGGCATGCTAAAAATACTGCCCGTACCGAATTCTTACTGATTTCAACCCATGAGTCTCTACCTGAGACCGGCGCCGTACAGGCACTGCAGACTGCGCTTTTGGAGTGCGGAGAGGCTGCGGTCGTGGGGCCCGCGCTGGTAACGGGTGTTGAGTCGGAGACCATTTGGTCATCCGGCGGCTATTTGTCGCCGCTGTTGGGACTGCCTCGACACCGGCAGCACAAGGCACCACGCGCGGAGCTAGTGGATTCTGGGTTCCGCTCCGTTGAGTGGGTAGATGGCGCCTTCCTGATGATTCGTCGATCAGTCATCGAAGAAAATGTCATCGACGAATCCTATTTCTTATACATGGAGGAAACCGACCACCAACAGGCACTCCGCCGCAGTGGTTGGAAGGTGCTCATCCAACCTTCTGCAATCGTGTGGCAGAGCTCTGGTGGAGTGCCTCCGTATTATCAGACACGAAATATTCAGCTGTTTCAAGACAAGAACGGCACAAGGTTCCAGCGTGCAGTTTCGGCTCCATACATCGTTGGTCATTCCGTACTTCGTGACGTCGTCAGGCGAAACGGTACTTCGCAGTGGAAGCAGCTCATTGCTGGTTGGCGGGCAGGGACTTCATTTCAGCGCGACTCCGGGGCAAGGTCGATTTGCGGAGTCAGGATAGTTAATCCGCTGGGAGGCGCTCTTTCCCACTACACAAATGCCTTGGCAGTTTTGCTGCGGACTTCAGGGGCGCATGTCGAGGTGCAGTCTATTGAGGAGCCGTCGTTGTCCGGGCGCGGCCGGCTTCACTGGCTTCTCAGCTACGTGAGGCTCCTTAGCGACTCCGGGAGGTCGGCACGGAAGAACGAATATTCTCAAACGCTCGTAACCTGGCCTGTCGTCGGATTCGTGGATCTACTTTTGGTACGGGTCCTCTGTGGGAAGTCAGCGGCGATTGTTTATCACGATCCCAAGCCGTTGGTGCGCTCGATCGGCAGCGGTCGCCTCGCTGCCAAGCTTGTCTCGATGTTCCCAAGCCGGCCGCGGGTCGTGGTCCACAGCGCTGCGGCTTCGGAGGCCATGCGAAATTGCGGATTGGACTCAAATCTGGACATTCTCGCTCATCCGATGCTGCCTCCATTGCTCAGAGAAAGCGAGTCGCGCATACCGACGGTCCGACGTCCAGTGATTCGTGTTCTGGGACAGTTCAAACAGGATCGTGATCTTGAAGTCCTTCAGGCTCTGGCTGCGGAATTTGAACCTGAATACGACTTGGAAATTGCTGGGCGAGGATGGCCCGCTGTCGATGGATGGAAAGTGGATTCGCGCTTCGTCACAGAAATTGAACTTGATGAGCTAGTACGATCCAGCGATGTTATTGTCATTCCATACAAACGCTTCTATCAGAGCGGGATTGCGATTCGCGCGCTTGAAGCAGGAACTCCCATCGTCGGGAGGGCAGGAACTAGCCTAGTCGAGCTATACGGCCCGAATTCTTCGCTCCTCGTCACCGACCAGACTGAAGATGACGGCGCCTCGGCTCAAGCGTGGGCCGCGGCAGTTCGCTACGCCGTTCTACACGGGAAAAACGAAGTGGCTGATGCGGCAAACGCTATGTTCAAGTCTGTAGCGGCGGACTGGCAGAGTTGGACGTCGGGGACACCGACATCGACGAGAAGGAACTAAGACCCTTGGCATACACCCTGCTGGCAATTGGCCCAGAGAACGCTGCTGCCGACCGTGCTTGGTTGAAGAACCCAAAGATTGGGCGAGTGATGCGGCAGCCATCATCTGCGGTTGCTGGCAAACGGTTCGGATCCAGGGTCTTTGGGATTGGGATCGATTCTCTCTTGCTCGCGTTGCGCACTCTTCGGCCTGGGATCAAGGGTCCTTATCTGGCGAACAACCCGTGGATTGGCGCCGCTCTCCGTGTTACGGGAAGGAAGAATTTTGTTGTCACAGGTATTTACGCCGAGCCAACGAGTCGAAGCTGGAGGGTCCTGCGCAGGCTTCTAGGCGATGCATTGGTGATTGCCTTGTCTGAATCAGAGGTTGGACCGTGGAACGCCGCGGGTGGCCGAGCCAACGCAGTCCTATACGGAAATACGTTTAGCTACCCGGCAAAGTGCGCGTCTCAGATGTTCCACGTCTTCGTCGGTGGTTCTTCGGATCGAAGCCCGGAAGCAATTCGTGCGTTGGAAGAAGAAGTACTAACAAGCAACAGTCCTGTCCGGCTGACCTTGGCAACAGGAGAGCTGGCTTCGGAGAAGGTGTCGGGCGAAAACGTGGTCAGCCGGCCCGGCCCGCTGAATCAGCGCGACTTCGGAGCGCTGATGAGTACGGCCTCCATCGTATTCCTTCCGCTGCTCGACGGGACACGAGCCGCGGGGCACATGGTGCTGGTCGGAGCAGCTGAAAGTGGAATCCCCGTAGCCGTCACTCCAAGTCGTGGCATGGCAGAGTACGTAGTCGATCCTGCAGTGAGCCTATGCGATGCTGATGGACCTTTGTTGCCTCAGCTGCAGGCCATTTCCTTGAGTCGAATGGAACAGGCCGCGTCGATACGCCGCCTCTGGAACGACACTTTTAGCCTGGACGCGTATGTCGCGCGCGTGTGCAGCTTACTGCGTTCATAGCCATTCTCAGTGGAGCGCTACCGAGCTTCCGCAACATTCCGACATCGCGTAAGTGAGCAAGACGGCCACCATGCGATCTCCCCCCGCTAGACCCGACTCGGCGTAGGAGGTCGGCAACGGGAGACGAGCGTTGAATCCCATCGTCGGGCTGCAGATTGCCATAGAGAGTTAGGCGCCGTGATCCAAGTGTTTGTTGTTAACGCCAACCGAAAATAGGGCCATTAGTGCCAATTGAAAACGGGGCCACTGGGTTGTGGTTCTATTGTGCCGTACTGGCGGCGGGCTGGTGTTTCTTGAGCCGGTAGCTGTTGCCTTTGAGGCTGATGACCTCGGCGTGGTGGACGATCCGGTCGATCATGGCCGAAGCGATGGTCAGGTCTCCGAAGACGTCGCCCCAGCGGGCGAACGGGAGGTTCGACGTCAGGATCATGGAGGCGTGTTCGTAGCGGCTGGTGACGAGCTGGAAGAAAAGGTTCGCGGCGTCCTGATCGAACGGGATGTAGCCTACTTCGTCGACCACCAGGAGGCTGTAGCGGCGGAGTTTGACTAGTTCCTGGGCGAGTTTCCCGCGGGAGTGGGCTTCCTGGAGCCGGGCGACCCAGCCGGTCGCGGAGTCGAAGAGTACTCGGTGCCCTGCCTTGGCTGCCTTTATGCCGATGCCGACCGCGAGATGGGTTTTGCGGTGCCGGGCGGCCCGAGGAGGACCACGTTTTTGGCTTCGGAGAGGAACACCCCGGTGCCCAGGTGCGCGATGAGGTTCCGGTCCGCGGAAGGCTGGTGGTCGAAGTTGAACTCTTCCAGATCCTTGTGTGCCGGGAACCTCGCGGCCTTGATCCGTGTCGCCGCTCCGGAGGCTTCGCGTTCGGAGACTTCACGGGAGAGGACGGCGGCCAGGTACTCCTCATGGGACCAGCCGGCGTCCCGGGCCTGGTCCCCGAGCCGGCGGAACCCATCGCTGATCCGCGGTGCTCGCAGTGCCCGGGCGTAGTACTCGATCTGCGACGGTGTCCCGGTCATGAGGCCACCTCGAGAAGCGCAGGCTGCTGGCCGAGGTCGATGCCGAAGATCTCGTCGTAGGCGGCCAGATCCCGCACCTCCACTGCTTCCTCGGGTTCGGGGCGGTGGACTCTTTGGGTTCGGAAGTCTCGCCGCATCACCGCTGCGCGGGCCACGTGGGCCGGATCGGTCAGGACCAGGTGCCGGGCCCATGCTCGGACATGGGTGGCGATGATGACCCCGTCGTGGGTGACCCAGACGGTATCCAGGTGAGCGACGACATCCACGATGCGCCCAATGAACGATGGGTCCACGGAATAGTCGTTGGAGAACACCCGCACGTAGTAATCCCGCGGCAACCGCACCGCGTTGCGGAACACCGCTTCCGGGCTCACCGGCGGCAGTTCCCGCATCCTTTCCCGGTCCAGGACGATCAGCTCGTCCGGGCGGCCGTGGCGGGACCGTGAATACCGGTGATTCGCTTTGGGCAGCCAGTCTTCCAACTGGCCGTTGAAGTCCGCTGGTGACCGGAAGTCCCGGCCCGGCATGAAGCGTTGCCGGAAGAACCTGTTCATCCGCTCGACCATGCCCTTGGACTCCGGATCCCGCGGCGGAAGCAGCTTGATCTCCAATCCCAGGGACCCGGCGAACGCGGCCACCGGCTCCGTGGGCCGGCGCCTGCCGATGCCGGACTCGTTGTCCCACAGCAGCCTGGACGGAACCGCCTGCGCGTCCTGCAACAGAGTCCACATTCCGCCCAGAAGGTCCGGCGTCGTCCGCGACGGCAGCATCCGCGCCTGGATGAATCCCGAGAACGCCGAGGTCATCACCAGCACCGGCGGCATGTCGGACTGGCCCTCACCGACGGGCAGCGGCTCGTGTGGGAACCAGAGATCGCACTGGACCTGGAACCCCGGCTCGTGGACCAGCCGGTCGGCCGGGTCAGGCGGTGCGTATTCGGGCCGGATCACGGCGACCTTTGCCCGGAACAACGACGCGGAACCGGACCAGCCCACCCGCTCCGCCAGAGTCGCGGCCGGCATCGTCGGCGTCTTCACCAACAACTCCCGCACCCTGGGAGCAAAGTCATCAAAACTCGATACTCCGGATGCCCGCTGATACTTCGGCGCCCGGTCCGACTCCAGTGCCCGGTCCACCCGTTCCGCGGGAAACCCCCACGATCCTGCCGATCTCCCGCTTCGAGTGCTTGCCCGGCGAAAACAGGTGGCGTATCTCCGCCCAATCATCCAAATTGATCACCTTCCATAATGGTCGGTGGCCCTATTTTCAGTTGGCGTTCCTGGCCCTATTTTCGGTTGGCGTTAACATTTGTTAGTCGTGCTCACAGTCCGACCCTCATGAGCCATTCCCGCAGCGACGGCTAGGTCCTCTCGGACCGCAGGGCAAGGCCAGTCGCTTCAGAAGACGATCTTGTGGGTTGGGCCGGTGGGCCGACTGAAAACTAGCTTTTCATAGGAAAAAGGCAGAGGTCGGCCATCGGTACGTTGGTCGAACGGACCAAGCGCTTCATCATCCTCGTACATCTGGCAGGCAACCGCAGAGCAGAGAATCGGCACGACCGGCTGGCTGAAACGGATGAGCCCCCTCTCAGCCCATCCCTGCTTTTCCTCCATCTGGGATCATGGCACTGAAATGACCTGCCATCAGGACTTCACGCAGCCGACTCTCCTACCGGTGTACTTCTGCCATCCCGCCGCCCCTTCGCGGTGCGGCTTGAATGGCCTGCGTTGCACCTCTCGTGGCCGCGGATGGTCTTGCTAGTCGCCTCGATGATCGTGAAGACGCCGACAGGCGACGACACGAGTGTGGACGGCAACACCGCCCTAACATAGGCCCAAAAACACGGCTCTACGTCATGCCACCCCGGCGAACCTGGGGTCCCTCAACACCCTTCTAGGAAATCCCCGGATAGAACAAGCTTGCAACCCAAATGGCCGCGAGACTCAGGGTTATCAGCCCAGTTACGCAGGACATGACTCGGGCCCGCAATGCCACAAGAATGAGGAAGCCGGAGGCCGCGTCCACAAGTGCATAGGCACAGAGCAGGGCAATAAGACCAAAACCGTCAGACTGCACAGAAACTGCAACTGCAGCGACGATCATCGGAACTACGGCGAGAGTAATGCGGGAGGCGCTGGGGGGAAGAAAGCGAAACATCATTCTTTGGGCTACTGATGCTGCCGCGGCTGCCAGAAGCCAGAGCGCGACGACGAGGACCTGGACGAAATGCTCGGGAAGGAAGAGCCCGCCCGCCACAAGGATAACTAGGCCCAAGGAACCAAGAATTACTGTCAGGATACTCAGAAATCGCCGGGCCTCCGTGGGAGATTCGGTGTTTTGATGAACGAGCAACGGCATAACGGCGTTGACGAATGTGGCCGCCACTGAGCCAACAATTTTCATGGGAAGAGTGAGCAATGTGAGAGTGGACGGCGGCAGGACCAGTGCCAGGGATTGCACAATCATCAGGCCGCCGTATCCTACGAATGACTTACTAAGAAACCAATAATGAGCAGAGTGTTTTCGGCCGGGAACTGCCGGTAGACCGTCAAGGACGTGGATACCCACTTTGACACGGGCCATAACTACCAGGAACCCGCCGTTGGCTATGGCGAGTGCTACAAACATAGCCGTGACGGTTGCCGTCGAAGAGGGCCAAGGGAGCAGCATTACAAGTGTTGCTAGGACGTTGGCCGGCAGCGCAATCGCTGCCATCCAGTGTGGCCGGCCGTCTGCCTCCGCGAAGACCGCCAAGAACCAGAGCCTCGCCTGAATAACAGCATTGACAGCGGCCAAGATGAGAATGGGGGCTATGTCCAGCGAAACGCGACCTTGAATGCTCAGCCAGCCTGAGCCGGCAGCTACAGCCAGGAGAGCGGCAACCGGTACCAAGCGTCCAAAACGCAGGGCACCGCGTCGAGTCACGCGATCTTGGTTGAGCAGCATCGGATAGAGGACGCCAACGATCAGGATCTGTGTCGGCAGGTTTCCCAAGTTAAAGAGATAGAAATAGGCGTCCGTCGCATTGCTAGGACCATGCCTCCACAGGAGGGCGCCAAGTTGCAGAAGACCAGAAGCCTGGGAAGCCAAAGACAAGACGGGGGCTCGCAGATGGGCGCGCCTTGACTTGAGCATTCTCGTCAACTTGTGCAGTACGCTAGCGCCCATATCGTCGTCCAATACTGCCAGCGAGGGATCCTCTTAGGAGTGCCGAAACTCGGCGTATCCGATCCTCTTCAAACATTGCGACAATCATTGATTTGCGGACCAAGATCAAATACGTCGCCACCAGACCCCGCCTCTGGACTTTGAGCTCCCGTGGTGAATTACGGTGCTTGCGCGCGTAATTAATCATGTCTCGGGCCATGTGATAGCTACGGAATGCAGAATGGTGGTAGGCGATGAAGCGCCCATGGCGGGTGATCTTGCCAATCTCGTGAAGGAGCGAGGCTTTCGTGTCTCTGATGATACGAAAGCCACCCTCTCGAACGCGCAGGCAGTAGTCAAAGTCCACAAAATCGATAAAGAACGCTTCGTCGTAACCACCGACGCTGTGCCAGGTTTCGACATTGTTCAACGACCCGGAAGTAATGCAGTAGTTCACTTCTTCCCGCCGCTGTTGCTCGGCGAGAGGTGTGCGATCAGAACGATCAATGATTGCTGGCGCAACAATTCCTACGTTCATGGCGGCATTCTGCATCAGGATACCGACCATGCCCGCGGAGCAGACGGAGTCCTGGTCGAGCATTATGGTCCAAGAAGCACCGAACTCTTTTGACCACTGCATGACTTGGTTCAATGCCTTGGAAATTCCAGAATTTTCGATATTTCCTTGGAAATGCGTTCCAGGAAAATGCTGTATCAATTCCCGTATGGAGTCGGAATCGATCGAGGCGTTGTCAACTACGATAACCGCGTCCACCTGATCAACAATTGCGTCTAGGTTCTCCCGAAGACGAACCAAGTCCGGATTGAACGTGACGATTCCAGCGACCGTTCCCAATTTGTTTTTGATTTTTGGCTCCAAAATTTGCGGGGCGGTGCCCAGTTTCGGTAATTGCCCACGAATTTCCGGGTTCAACTGCTAGTCATCTGGGCTGACGGTAGCCGTCAAATACGCACTCAATTGATTTTTGAACGTTCCGCCGTAGAGCCTTGTGCCCATTGTTCAATGGAGTCATGGCTCAATCTTCTTGCATGAGGTACGAAGGTCGATTTCGAAGACTAACGACGTTCCGCTCGGGACGATGGGAAGGAACGGGGCGTTCTTGGTGATTCTGCGTAGAGCGTGCTGTCGAATGCACTCTCAGTACCTAGGCCGTCAACAGAAGATCCGGCTGGCCTAGTTTGTCTTTTTCCGCTGCTGGCCGTGGCGTTTAAGGTTGGCTTCTCATCGTGTGTGTAGTAACTGTAGGCGTAGGCATCCGGTCCCTTGGATGGCAACCGGTTTAGGACGATTCCGAGAATATTCGACCCCACCAGGTCGAGAGCGCTGAGAGCCTTCTGCAGGTCGTTTTGACGAAGTTTCTGCGATCCGACGACGACTACGACGCCTCCGACGTGCTGCGAAAGCACCGCGGCATCCGTGACAGGCAGGAGCGGCGGGGCATCGATAATTACGTGGTCGAAAGCATGTTCAAGCCGGAGAATCAGGCTTTTCATCTCGGCCGAGCCAAGTAGTTCGCTCGGATTGGGAGGGATCTGACCTGACGTTAGGACGAACAGATTATCGTCGCCCCACGGCTGCAGTAGGTCATTTACGTCTGCTTGTCCCACAAGGCAAGTCGTGAGCCCTGCGTTTCGGTCAAGCCCGAGGTAGTCGCTCACCATCGGACGCCTGAGATCTGCATCAACAAGACAAACTGAATGCCCGGCTTGGGCAAGCGCGATGGCGAGGTTCGTGGCTGTGGTGCTTTTGCCTTCACCGGGGAGCGATGACGTCATGAGCACGGTCTTGGCGCGACCTGAAACGTTTGCAAATTGCAGATTCGTCCGCAATTGACGGAAGGATTCGGCTCGGGGGCTCTGCGTTTCGGCTTGCGTGAGAAGGGGTTTCTTCACAGCATCTGCATCGTATGAGATTCCGCCAAGCAAAGGAGCGGTCGTAACTTTTCTGAGATCCATCTCACCGCGAATCCGATTGTCCAAAACCGATCTGAGAACCGCGATGGCTGTACCGGCCAGCAGGCCGCCGAGGAGACCTGCAATGAGATTCAGTTTCGTATCCGGCGCTGACGGCGCGCTGGGCGCAACTGCGGGCTTGATTACTGAAAGGCTGACTGGCGAATTACCGCCTGTCTTCGGTTTCTCCAGGACATCCACAGCATTAATTAGGCTGTCAGACACCGCTTGGGCAATAGCGGCGGCTTGAACCGGGGACTGATCGGTCACGGTAATGCCGATGAGGACTGTGTTGAGATCCGAAGTCGCTGTGACTCTGCTTGCTAATTCCTGGGACGTCAAACCGAGCCCTAGGGCATCGATGGCCGGTTGAAGAACCACGGGCGAATCGACAGTCTTCACATAGGACTGGACTCGTGCCTGACTGAACGTGTTGCCTTGTTGCAGTTCTTGAACCGTGCCCGAGTTAGAAATAGCTACGAACAGCTGCGTATCGGCGGTGTAGGTCGGCTTCGTCAGTATTGAAAAGGCTCCGCCAATCAAGAGGCCAGCCATCGTTACGGCCACCATCAAAATCCAATTCTGGCGAATGATTCTCAGATAATCGCGTAAGTCCAAACCGGTGTCTCCCTGTAACGTTGGCTGGGACTTGCCGTATTGCACCCCCCAGAACGGCAATATTCGCGCGGTCTCCGCAATTATACCGTCTCTATGTGCGTCGAATGCCACTCGCGGCAGGTCCCCATCTGCATGACGAAAAACGTCATTTGGGTGATGTCCCTTGCTGTAGGTAAGCGCGGGGAGCGGCCGTTTGGCGGCGACGAGCGGCCTGCTACCGCGTATCCACGTCCTCAAAAACCAGGAACGTCTGCGTATCCAACACCCCCGGCATGGACTGCAGCTGGTCGAAGATGACGCGGCGCAGGTCCACGTTGTCCACCGCGCGC
Source organism: Arthrobacter sp. NPDC093128 (assembly GCF_040683875.1). NCBI lineage: Bacteria > Bacillati > Actinomycetota > Actinomycetes > Micrococcales > Micrococcaceae > Arthrobacter > Arthrobacter sp. NPDC093128. Next base: position 56,214 of record NZ_JBFBEY010000024.1, on the reverse strand, counting down.
ACCAGCAGGATGACGTCAAAGTCGCCGCCCACCAGGGCAATGTGGTGCACCTCCGGGATGGCCCGAAGAAGTTCGCGCAGTTCGCGCCACGAATGCTGCCTTACCTTCAGCGTCACGTAGGCGGAGGATTTGAGCCCCGCCTTAATAGGGTCAACCAGCGCCGTGAACTTGGTCAGCACCCCCTCGCCGGTCAGCCTGGCGATCCGCGTATAAGCGTGGGCCCGTGAGATGTGCACGTTCTCGGCAACCTGCGTGACGGACATCCGCCCGTCCCGGGTCAGCTCCGCGATGATGTTCCGGTCCACGTCATCCAGAGGCACCGCCACTTGGTCCCCTTCGGTCCCTGCCATTTGTCCACAACTCCCGCCGGTAACGCAGCTCACACTTACGATTCGTCTTTCAGACTAGGCCAGAATTCCATACTTCTCCACGATTTCCCGCAGGACTGGATACGAAAGTTCCTTCAGGACGATACTGGAAACGAATAGTGGCTACAGAAGGACGGACCAATGACGATCTCCGCGGACCACACCGCCCTAGGGCAGCACTCGCCGGAAGAGCCGGCCGGGAACCACGTGACCGAAGGCGCCGCAGCCGAGGCTGTGCGCAAGTTCGGCATCACGGTGGAGGACTACATGCTGCCGGCCCGCCACCAGATCCAGATGGTGGACCAGAACGGCACCCTGAACCCCCACACCGAGCAGGGTGCCCAGCCCGGCCACGAATACTCCCTGCCCGGCGACGCCGAACTGCTGGCTGCCTATGAGCAGCTTGTCGTCGGCCGCCGCGTCAATGACCAGAATTCCGCCCTGGTCCGTCAGGGCCGCATGGCTGTCTACCCGTCCAGCCACGGCCAGGAGGCGTGCCAGGTTGCGGCCGCTCTCTGCCTCTCCGACGGCGACTGGATCTTCCCCACGTACCGCGACTCCGTGGCCGTGATGGCCCGCGGCGTGGACCCGGTGCAGACCATGACCCTGTTCCGCGGGGACTGGCACAGCGGCTACGACCCAACCAAGCACAAGGTGGGCATCCAGTGCACGCCGCTGACCACCCAGCTGCTCCACGCCGTCGGGGTCGCCCACGCCGCAAAGCTCCGCGGCGAGGACACCGTGGTCCTGGCCATGTGCGGCGACGGCGCCACCAGCGAAGGCGACTTCCACGAGGCCTTGAATTTCGCGGCGGTCTTCCACCTGCCCGTCGTTTTCTTCGTGCAGAACAACCAGTACGCCATCTCCGTGCCGCTGGCCCACCAGTCCGTGGCGCCGTCGCTCGCGCACAAAGCGGTCGGCTACGGCATGGCCGGCGAACGAGTGGACGGCAACGACGTCGTCGCCCTCCTCGCCGTGCTCGGCCGCGCGGTCAAGCTGGCCCGCGAGGGCTCCGGCCCGCTCCTGGTGGAGGCCCACACCTACCGGATGCAGGCCCACACCAACGCCGACGACGCCACCCGCTACCGTCAGGACAGCGAAGTGGCCCAGTGGGTGGCCAGGGATCCGCTGAAGCGGATGCAGACCTACCTGACAGACCGCGGGCTGCTGGACGACGACGGCGCTGCCCGGATCGCCGAGAAAGCGGAGCAGGTTGCCACGCAGCTTCGGGACGGCCTGGGCGAGGACGTCCCGGTCGATCCGCAGGATCTCTTCCGGTACGTCTTCTCCACACCCACCCCGCAGCTGAAGGAACAGTCCGCCCTGCTCGCTGACGAATTGGCCCGCGACTCCAGCGCCGGCGCATCATCCGATACGGAGGCCGCAAAATGAGCCCCACTGTCACCACCTCCTCCGAGGTCAACGGCAACGTCAGTGCGGCAACAGCGCGCGCCGCCGCCAAGGCAGCCGCCACCGCTGAATCAACAGGCCCGCAGACCATCACACTCGCCAAGGCCCTGAACACCGCCATGGCCGACGCCATGCACGCAGACTCCTCCGTGTTGGTGTTCGGCGAGGATGTCGGAATGCTCGGCGGCGTCTTCCGGATCACGGACGGGCTCACCAAGACCTTCGGCGAGTCCCGCTGCTTCGACACACCTTTGGCCGAGTCCGGCATCGTCGGCATGGCCGTTGGGATGGCCATGAACGGGATGCGCCCGGTGATCGAGATGCAGTTCGATGCTTTCGCATACCCGGCCTTCGAACAGATCGTCAGCCACGTGGCCAAGATGCACAACCGCACCAAGGGCGCGGTCAAGCTGCCCATCGTCATCCGCGTCCCGTACGCCGGCGGCATCGGGGGCGTGGAGCACCATTGCGATTCGTCCGAGTCCTACTACGCCCACACCGCGGGCCTGAAGGTCTTCACCCCGGCCACCGTCGCCGACGGCTACCGCATGCTCCGCGAAGCCATCGACTCCGACGACCCGGTGATGTTCATGGAGCCCAAGAAGCTCTACTGGTCCAAGGACCTGGTGGACCTTGAAGGACTCCGCGCTGAGCACGCCGCGAACGCCGAGCGGGGGACTTCCTCGGAAGGCCGCGCCGCCGTCGCCCGCCCCGGCACCGATGCCACGCTGATCGCCTACGGTCCGTCCGTGCCGACCGCGCTGGCCGCCGCTGCCGCGGCGGCAGAGGAGGGCCGCTCGCTGGAAGTGATCGATGTGCGCTCCGTCGTGCCGTTCGACGACGAGACTGTCTGCGCCTCCGTCCGCAAGACCGGCCGTGCTGTGGTCATCGCCGAAGCCCATGGCTTTGCATCGGTGTCGTCGGAGATCGTCGCAAGGGTCCAGGAACGCTGCTTCCACTATCTGGCTGCGCCGATCCGCCGCGTCACCGGCTTCGACGTGCCCTACCCGGCGCCGAAGCTCGAGCACTATTACCTGCCCGGCGTGGACCGTATCCTCGACGCCGTTGATGACCTCCAGTGGGAAGAATGATCAGATGAGCGAAACGAAAGTATTCCTGCTCCCGGACCTGGGCGAAGGCCTCACCGAAGCCGAGCTCGTGAACTGGCTCGTGGCCGTGGGCGACGAAATCCGCGTCGACCAGCCCATCGCCGAGGTTGAGACGGCGAAATCCATGGTGGAGGTCCCGTCCCCGTACGCCGGCACCGTTGCCGTGCTTCACGGCGAGCCTGGCCAGACCCTTGACGTCGGGAAGCCGCTGATCTCGGTCACACCCATCGGCTCCGAGGTGGCTGAGCCTGTCGAATCCAAGGCCCCGATGGTTGAGCCCGTCGAAACCGAGCCTGCCGCATCCGTCGCGGCTGAAACGTACCGTGATGAGGAAAAGGCCGGCTCCGGCAACGTCCTCATCGGATATGGAACACCAGGCGGACACGGCATTGCGCGCCGTACGCGTACAAGGAAACAGGCGGCCGTCGGGGTGGTTGAGAGCGGTGTTGCCGCAAGCACGGTAACGGAAGCCGAGAAGGCGGCCGACGATCTCCTTCTTCTACGCACTCGCGTGCCGGGCAAACTCGGGGCGGTGATTTCGCCGCTGGTCCGCAGGATGGCCCGGGACCATGGAGTTGATTTGGGGGGACTCCAAGGGTCGGGTGCAAGCGGGTTGATCATGCGCAAGGATGTCGAGGCGGCGATCGCTCCCGCCCCGGCGGTTGAACCGCGTCGGGTCGTTGAGCCTGCCGAAACGCGACGTCCGAGACTTGAACCGCGTTCCGCGGTTGAGTCTGTCGAAACCGGAGCGGAGACCGACTCCCGCACGGGTCTCGGCGTCACCGCCCGAACACCGCTACGCGGCGTTCGCAAGGCAGTGGCCGTGAACATGACCCGAAGCCGCTCAGAGATCCCGGAAGCCACAGTGTGGGTCGATGTTGATGCCACGGCCCTCGTGGAGATGCGTGCCGCCCTGAAGAAGACGGACCCGCACAACACCCCCGGCCTGCTGGCATTCATCGCGCGGTTTGTCACGGCCGGATTGAAGAAGTATCCGGCACTGAACACCCGGATTGTCACCACGGAGGACGCCGCCGGCGGGGAGAGCCAGGAGATCGTCGCGTTTGACGGCGTCAACCTGGGCTTCGCAGCTCAGACGGACCGCGGACTGATGGTGCCGTCAGTGCGCAACGCGGACAAGATGAGTGCCCGCGAGTTGGATGCCGAAATCCGCCGGCTCACCGCAGTCGTACGGGAGGGCAACGCGACACCATCGGAGCTGGGCAGCGGCACCTTCACGCTGAACAACTATGGCGTGTTCGGAGTGGACGGCTCGGCAGCGATCATCAACCACCCTGAGGTGGGGATCCTGGGCGTGGGGCGCATTATCGACAAACCGTGGGTGGTCAACGGCGAGGTGGCCGTCCGCAAGGTCACCGAGCTGACCCTTACGTTCGACCACAGAGTGTGCGACGGCGGAGCGGCGGGCGGGTTCCTCCGGTACGTGGCCGATGCAATAGAGAATCCGGGATCTGTGCTTACTGATATGTAGTAACCCACCTTTGCTGCCCGCGGCTTACGACGTTACAGCCAGTTCCGTCGGGGTCTAGCTCAACAATCGCGGCCCGCGGGCGAGAAATTGCCAGAACCTGCAGGGGATGCTTCTCCGACCTTTCGGGCCGCGGCTGATAGAGTTTGCCCGTGAACAGGCAGCCGAGCGAACCAGGACAAAACGCGTCCTCGTCTGCGCCGTGCAAAGGGGCCCTCTGGGGCCGACTCGCTGGCTTGCTCGCCTTCCAAGGACATGCGTTCGTGTCCATGCTTCGCGCTGCCATCGTCAGCGCTCTCGTTGACCGGGCCACTAAGTCCCTAGGGACCCGGCTCGGAAACTAGGTCGCGCCGGCCGCAGTCCACGTAATGGGGGAATTCTTTGGACGCCTTTGTAATTACCTGCCTGGTTATCGCAGGTGTGGTTGTCAGCTTCGCCTTGATGAAGCACCCACGGGCAGCCATTGTTCTCTGGCTCATAGTAATGATCGCGGTTCCTAGCTGGATTTCGGTGAAGGTGGTCACATCGCTCTCGCCGCTGAACTTCACGTTCCTGTTGCTCGTTCCGGCCATCCTGCACGCAGCGAATCAGCGACTGAGCAAAGTTGACCTGCTGTTGGGAGGCTTCGTCGTATCAGTCTCCGTAGCGTTCGCTTTTCTCAGTACGCCTCAGTATGCGTTCGCGACAGTGTTCGTGCAGTGGCTTGCCGGCTACTGGGTCGGTCGCTACCTTGCTCCGGCGGCGGGCAAAGAGTGGGTCTACCGTGCGGTAGCCATTGCCGCGACGGTCGTGGGTATCTGGGCAATAGCTGAGTTCGCCTTCAGCTTGCATCTTTTCGAGAACTTTGCCGGGACTGATGCGTCAGCAGGATGGCAGAAGATCCAGATCCGCGGGGCATTCGCACGCAGCGAGGGGGCCTGGGGGCACTCCATTGCGATGGGCGCTTTTCTCGCATTGGGCCTACCGTTCGTGATAGCCAGCAAGTTTGCTCCAGTTCGGAAGACTCTCATGATCGCCGCCGTGTGCGGCGGGGTCATTGTCACGTTCAGCCGGGGTGCCCTCATCGGGGCTCTGATCGTTTTTGTCGCCTGCGTGATCTTCCTACCCGGAACGTCACTCGGCCGGAAGACTCGCCAGTTCTTCTTTGCTCTGCTCGTGCTTGTGGCAGTCACGCTGGTCCCGTACCTGTTGAGCGTATTCGATTCCCTCAGCTACGACCTTGATCCATCAACCCAATACCGGGCCGACCTGACGAAGTACATTTTTGAGGATATGCACGCATTGGGTCCGGCCGATCAAATGAACCTGCTGCCCAATGGCCGCTACTTCTACCGGATGATATTCGGGTCCATCGACAACACCTATGTCCTGACCATCCTTCAATTCGGATGGGTGCCAACAGCCTTGTTGGGCGCCGGATTGGTTGCCGTCATCTTTAGGGTTTTGATTCGAAGGGGCGGCCCCGCAGACATTGCCATGTTCGGTCAGATCTGGGTGATGGGCACGGTAGCACTCATAACCCAATACGGCATGGCCGTATGGTTCTGCGCCGGTATGGCGGTTGCCTTCGGAATTCGGGACAATGCCCGCTCCGGAAGGACGCCCTTACCGCCCGAATTGGCACATAAGCATCCGTCCGGATCCGCGCATCATCATGTCGCTGAACCGATCACGAAATAGTTACGTCTAGCACCTGAATGACTGCCAGCCAAGGCCACAGGGAAGTACTTTGGTCGAAGGCAACCGCTATGATCGAGTGCTCCCGGGCCGGAACCATGTAGCCACAGCGCGGCCGTGGACTGCTGTTGATCCTCACCGTCGAACCATGGTCACTCTGATGGATATGGTCGCAGAGGGCCCGGGTCGACGCCGCAGGGACCTCTAGGGGACGCGGGTTGGACTGTGTTGTCCATTGTCGCCGCCCTTGTGCTTCTCCCTGCCATGGCCCCTAACGAGGCGGCGCCTGCATCATGCACAACTAGACGGCGCGGGCGCCGACGAAGCCGTTCTTATGGAGCGGACACTTGGCCGGTGAAGCTGCGAGGAGCCCACAACTCCCTCGGAGTAGACCCGTCAACGGATAACTCGGATTGAGGAGCGCCCGGTATGCCCGATCGGGTCGCTACGACTCGCTTTACGCAATTCGCGATGGACCGATTACTTCAAGTCCGAGTGCTCTGCACACCTGACGCTAATCACCGATATGCCGCTACAGCCCTCAGGGGATCCGTAGGACGTGACATGGTTGGTTGTGGCGCCGCAGGGGGCGCAGAAAGTCTTGTGCTGTTTGGTAGCCATGGCCAGATCATAAGCAGGTTTGGGTTTCCCGGGGGTTACCGCGGTGGAACAAAAGGTGTGCTCCAAGGTCATAGCAGCAGTGCCACGCCCGTGGCCACGAGCCACAGCGACCAGGCGATGTACGTGATGGGCGTCAGCGCGGCGGCCACTTTCCAGCCGCTGCGCTCGAATGCTCCGACGAATTCCAGCGAGCAGAGCGCCAGCACTGCGCCCACCACGATGCCCACCAGCCCCAGCCAGGCCGGCACGGCGTCGCTCTGCATGATCGCGGCCCCGACCAAGACGCTCCAGGCGCCCGTGAACAGGTAGCCGAGATGCTCGCCCACCGCCACGCCCAGGTACCTGTTGAACGCCTGGAAGACGACATCCACCGACTCCTTCCGCGCGTCGGAGGAGTCCGGCTCTCCCGCCACCCGAGCAAGGTACGGCACCAGGAACGGCCAGCGGATCAGACCGAGGAACTGCACCAGCGCAGCCAGGACGCCGACGGTTGAGCCGAGGCTGAGCAGCAGGGGATCGGCGCCCGTCAGGACACCTGCCAGGAGCACCGTCAGCGGCGCCAGCAGGACGGCCGTCATGGCGAACGCCCACCAGAGCAGCACCAGCGCCGGGCCGCCCTGCCGGAAGCGTTCCAGGACTTCTGTAGTGGGGCGCCGGAGGATGTCCGGGTAGTCAAACTTCGCCGCCAGAGCCGCGAAGGCTGCGTTGAAGGCAAGCGGCAGCAGGATCAGCAGGGCGGCCGCGGCGACGGTGGCGTTCACAGGACGGTCTTCCCGGACGCAGCAGCCGCGGTCTTGTGAGTTCCCACGGTCCCACGCGGGACAGCGGGGCGGAGGATACGCCGCAGCACCAGCCCGGTAAGTGCCGTGGCCACCAGGGCTCCACTGGAACCGAACGCGGCGTAGCCGTTCGCGACGTCGACGATCACATTCGCGGTCACCAGCCAACCGAGGGCCCAACTCATGCTGACTATTGCCGCCCACAACGCCGTAACGCGCAGGCCTTTGTGCAGGGCGACCCCCTGGGCTGTGCCGACCACCGCGCCGGTGACCAGCCCCGACATAACGAGTGCCGGCGTCGTGGTCCCCGCCCCGGTGGCGGCGGCCGCCAGGGCGCTGCCGGCGCCCATCCCGAGGACAGTTGCGGTGAGCCACCGCCAGCCGGCGGCACGTCCCAACGCCAGCCATTGTGCTCCGCCGATGATGGCTCCGGCAATGACGCCTGCCAGCGCCGCCGTGAGCGGCCCGGTGACGGAGCCGGCCACCCGGAAGGCCAGCCAGCCCCCCACCGGGAAGCCGAGAAATGTTGGTGCCCAGCGTAGGAATGACATTGGAGGAGCTCCTCTTGCAATGGTTGTGTACTAAGTACGCTACGCCATAACGTACACTGTACACAACAGTCCTCCGACCAAAACCTTACTGAAAGCCGGTGCCATGCCCTCGAAAACCTCGGCGGAACCCCGCAGCCGCCGCGCCCGGAACTCGCTGACCGTGGACGCCATCCTGGACGCCGCGGAGCAGGTGGCGGCAACCGGGTTCGAGTCGCTCACCGTCCGGGCCGTCGCGGTGGCGCTGGAAGCCGCGCCCATGTCCCTGTACCGCTACTTCGCCACCAAGGACGAGCTGGTGGACGCACTGCTCAACCGGGTTCTGGGGCGGTTCGCCGCTCCGCCGGAAACCGCCAGCTGGGCGGACGACCTGGCGGCGTTCGCACGGAACCACCGCCAGATGCTGCGCGACCACCCGTGGGCCGTCACCCCGCTGATCGGACACCCGTATCCGGGAGCGAACGCCCTGCCCATCGGCGAAGGCGCGCTGCGCATCCTGCAGCGCGCCGGCATCACGGGGGACGCCGCCGTCGCCGCCTTCAGCGGAATAGTGGCACTGAACTACGGCTGGTCCTCCTTCGTTCTGGCCCGCGAGGCAGCCGAAGCCGCCAGCGGCGGGGGAGCGGTGCAGCTGCCGCCGGCGCCGCCGGAGTTTCCGCTCACGGCGGCGGCGGCCGGCCCGATGAGCCGTTACGGGAGTGAAGACCACTACAAGCGGACCCTCAAACAGCTGCTTGCCGGGATCGACGCCGACAGCCGGCGCTAGCCGTCGCCCTGCGGCCGGGGCTGGGACCGGGCGGACAGCCAGGGTGACAGCCGCGATGCCGGCAGGAGCAGCAGCCAGAGCAGCGGCGTGTACGAGTTCAGGAAGAACGCGGCCGGAATGCTGAGGAGGAAGACCACCGGCACGGCCATGCGGGCGGTGAAGACCTGCCGGTGCACGTGTGTGGTCATCCCCGGATCCATGAGTTTCGCCTGCCGGGCGTAACTCCAGATCACGGCCATCAGCAGGTAGATCGCGGCGATGTTGGCGGCGTACAGAATGCTGGGCCAGGGGGTGGGGTCGTCCCCGTATTCGCTGAGGACCGAGGTGGGCGCAGGGAGCATGGCGATGAAGAACAGCAGAGACAGGTTCAGCCAGGCCAGCGTCGGATTGAAATGGCGGATCAGGGCGAAATCCGAGTGGTGGGACAGCCACGTCTTGGCGATGATCACGAACGACAACGCATAGGCCAAGAGCTCCGGAAGGGCGTCAATCAGGGCGCCGTCCAGCTGTGCCGCCGCGATGCCCTCGGGCAGTTTCAGGTCCAGGGCCAGCAGGGTCAGGGCGATCGCAAAGACGGCGTCACTGAAAAACACCATCCGCTCCAGGGACGTTCCGGATTCCATGCGGGCACCTCCGTTTCCTCGGCCGGGCAACTGAAGTACGGCACAGGTTACTCGCCTGCGCCGAACAAGGCGATGACCGCTGTTTTGGTCCGCCGCCGCGTGCCTTTCATCAGGCTTCCACCAGCAGGGCGTGGGTAGAATCGAGGCCTAGGATCGCCTGAACGCATGAATACGGAGAACAGAATGTCGCGATGGATGGAGGTCGGCCAGGGCAACCATGTGCTGACCACCGAAGGCTCGAAGCTCAATACCGGACTCATAGTCGGCGCCGAACGCGCCATGGTGATCGACACCGGCGGCGGACCCCGGCAGGGCCGGGAAATCCTGGCCGCCGTGCGTGAAAAGACCCAGCTGCCGCTGGTGGTGGTGAACACCCACGCCCACTACGACCACTTCTTCGGCAACGCCGTCTTCGCGGACGACGGCGTCACGGAGTTCTATGCCCACGAGAACTGTGCGCGCGAGATTGAGGAAAACGGGGACCGGCAGCGCCGCATGGTCGCCGCGCTGGAACCCGAAATGGCCGCCGGCGAAGGCGCCGACGCCGAACTCGTGGTTCCGAACGCAATCGTGAAGGACCAGCCCGTCCTGGTGGACCTCGGCGGCCAGACCGTGACGCTGTTCTATCTGGGCCGCGGGCACACTGATGGCGATCTCCTCGTCGGAACGTCCACCACCCTGTACGCCGGCGACCTGGTGGAGCAGGGCTCGCACCCGTCCTTCGAGGACGCCTTCCCCGAGGAATGGGCCGACGCCCTGCGGCACCTGTCCGCGCTCCGCCACCGCTACGAATTCCTCATCCCGGGTCACGGCGAACCGTGCAGCGACCAGTTCGTGAAGACCATGGCCAACACCATGACCACGGCGGTGCGCCAGGCCATCCAGTCCATCCGCGACACCCCGAGCGACGCCACCAAGGCGATCCCGGTGCTGCCGTACGGGCCGGAGCAGTCTCGCTGGTTCATCAAGCGCCTGCAGGAGACCCGCGCGCACCACTAGGATTTCGCAGATGCTCGGCATTCGCGGGGACTGCTCTCTCAGGGCCTGCTGCCACCGGGGGTCCATCGTGCCCTGCCTTTGCCATTTGGGTCCATGGCGAGGAGGCGGACGGCCAATCTGCGGCAAGACGCGCGAGCGTAGCGCGAAAGATCAGGCCTGACATCTTTCGATGGGGCCGGTAAGGATGTCAACAGGTGGGGCCAAAGCGGGTTCTACCGGGTTGTCGAGGAGAGCAAGACGGCAACCTTCAAGCATTGTCTTAACTGTTGGTTCGGAAAGTTCCGCCATCGCGAGTAGGGAAGTCTGACGGGTTCGCTATTCGCCCGCCCTTGCCCGGAAGGTTGGATCGGAGCCAAAGTTAGGGACAAATCCGGTCTTTCGGACCCCTACGCTGTCCGAGAGAAAGTTAGAGCATTGAGGTTGGCGAAGTAGCTTGATGATGCAGGGTTCTTTCCTGAGACGGTGACGCGCACCCGCACTGTTCTCCGGGATGGAATCACGATCCCCGTGATTGTGCGCTTTGTACTCGCTGCTGCGGCGGCATAGGTGTCCACGCTTGATCCAGACGCCCCAAAGGATGCTAGGGCTGCTCCGTCGAGGCTGATGGACAGAAGTCCGCAGGTGGTCCCGTCCCGGGTGTAGACGTCCAGTGAGTATGTACCTGCGTCAAGATGGGCGTCCCATTCGATGTAGTCATTGAGGGTTCCTCCGTTGGCGTTGCGAGCAGCAAAGAAGTCTGCGCTTGCTGCCGAGAGACTTCCGAAGCCAACTTGAGTCAGCGGGGTTGTAGTTGCGGGGATGTGAACGACGCGGGGCGTGTTTCCGATTTGTCCCTTACCGGGGCCGCTGTAATTCGATGCAGCGGACCCGCTCTGGAAGGCGTGCCCTCCTATGTCGGCGCTTACCCCAGCAGCGATGTAGATGTTCGAGGCCGTGGTGAGGCCACCTTGTGCACCGAAATTGCAAGCCTGCACGCTGGCCGGACCTGCCCCAATAAAGACATTGTGGTAAGTCGAAGCAGCGCCGTTGGAATTGTCATGGAGTTCACATCCGACCAGAAGGTTGCCAGAGTCAAGCATGGCAACACCGTTCTGCTTGTTGCCGTTGATGCAGCAGCCAATGACCTGCCCGTTTCGTCCGCCGGAGTAGAACGAGACACCTGTCTTGTTGCCCCAAATGTCACAACCGATGATCTTGGTTGTCCACTGCCGTACGGCAATGCCGTCGCCAATGCAGTGCCCGACTTCGCAGTTGGTTATGCGGGAGTCTGTATAGTCCATCCGTATCCCGTCACGGCCGCTGTTGTACACAGCGACGTTGTTCAGGAACGAGGAGACGGCATTGAAACCGATCCGGACACCGTCCGTATACATATCGCGGATCACGATGTCAGTTAGCTTGGGCTGTTCGCTTTTCACACCCGTGCCGTCGTCCGGGGTATCCATGACGTGGATTCCCGTGGAGTCGCCGCTCTGGAACAACCTATTGCCATAGAGCTGTAGGTCGCGGATATCAATACCAGGCGTTTTGGGAGCAACCCGGATTATGTCGCAATTGGCACCTGCAAGGAGCCGAAGCGTCGTGCGGGCCGAATCCGAGGTGTCCGCGAGGTCCAGAAAATTGCCACATCCGGCCCCGGACAGCCGTTGGCCCTTCGTCGCCATGACTAGCGAGGATGTGATGCTGTAGCGCCCGCCGGGGATGTAGACGTTTCGCCCTGTGTTCAGTGCGGCCTGAATGGCGGCGGTGTCGTTGGTTATTCCGTCTCCGGCGGCGTTGAACGGCGCGTCTTTGACGTTTACGGGCGCCAGAATGAGACGGCTAAATGTGGCTGAAAGGTCAGGGAGCTGCGAAGGCGGGATCTTCGCTCCACTGTCCAAAGCTGCCACACCCGAAGGGGCGCCCTTTTCCGCGATGGGAACGTACTTATCGCCGGGGGCGGCTTGGGCGCTGCTGGCACCAAGAGCCGCTACAGCGGAAGCACCAGTGAATGCAGCCATCAGGGTTCCGAAGCTGAGAAGCCCACGGCGCCTTACGCCGGTATCCGTTGGGGGTACCGGCTGATCTATGTTGCCAATCTCGATAACCATGACAAGAAGCTATTTCCTCGGACTGGTATAAACCACCGTGCAAGTTACGTGCTTTTTTGGGCAACAAATACTTGGATGCGCCACATGGATACTCAGTGAGTATAGAGTTGCTAGAGTGGCGGATGTGTCGCTGCCGATCTCTTGAACCCCTTATACTCGACGAGTCTAGGTCCACGTTTTTGGGGGTAATAATGGCCGGCAAATCGCTGCGCGACGTCTTCAACCCGAGCAACAACTCACTGAACGCGGTCCGGCTATTTCTGGCCAGTACAGTGATCGTTTCGCACTCCTGGGCGATCGGCGTGTTCGGCTTGGAGCCGGAGGCAGGAGCGACAACTGCCGGGGTGTGGGCGGTGCTCGGATTCTTCGGTATCTCCGGTTTCCTCATTACTCGCAGCCGTTTGTCAGGGCAAACGCCGTTCAGGTACTATCGGGCCCGATTCCTTAGGATTTTCCCGGGATTCGTCGTCTGCATCCTGATGGTGGCATTTGTGTTCGCACCACTCTCGTTGCTCTTTGACCGGAACGGAAGCTGGAGCGTTGGCGACGCCATCCGCTATGTCATCAGCAACAGTGCTCTATACCCTCCTCACTTCTCGCAGGACGGCGTTGCAAGGACGCTTGAACACGTTGCTTACCCATCGGTATGGAACGGCTCCTTGTGGACCTTGTTCTGGGAGGCCGCTTGTTATTTGGCCGTAGGCATTGGCGCCTCGGTCCTGTCGCGTAGGGCCCTCCGGCCCGCATCCCTTGCGCTATTCGTTGTATGCGCGGGCCTTCGCCTGCTCCATGACGCTGATCTAGTTGACCTGCCGGCCCTGCCTGGGCGAGTACTCTCGCTGGTTATCGCCTTCGCTGCCGGGGCCACACTTTTTCTTTACCAGGACAGAATCAAGGTGACGGCAGTGACCATAACCTCGGCGCTACTAGTGCTCGTGGCCTCGGTTCCTCTGGGAATGGTTCAGTCATTGGGGTCCCTGCCGTTCGTCTTTCTGGTTATGGTTGCGGGCTGCACGCTGCCCCTGACCCGGATTGGATCCCGGTATGACATCTCATACGGTATGTACATCTACGCGTGGCCCGTTCAGCAATTTGTGTTGCTGATCCTGGGCGATCACGCGTCGTTGCCGGCTGTCATAGCCCTCAGCGTTATGGGCACGATACCGCTTGCATTGTTGAGCTTTGTACTCATAGAAAAGCCTGCTCAGCGCTGGGGGAAGCGGCGCGCCGGAAAGTCTGCGCACCCCGTTTCCGAACCATCTGTCGTCCATTGAGCCCCATACTCGGCGCACGGGGATAACTGATGCCCGTGCGCCGCTTCCGCGCACACATGATGCTACTCAGGGGCCAGTAGATAACCTGCCACGTCATGTTTCGGTACGACGCGACAGATAACTGTTGCTCCGACGACTGCCGGGTTGCACACTTCCTGGACACGTTCGTTTAGGCAATGCACCGCCCGACGTTCGCGTTCACGTCAGCGGGCCATGACGCATGTGTCCAGATTGCGGAGGGCGTGAGTGTTGTCCACGTTCTCCGGCGCTCCCGTCAGAAACGGAGCCATTGATGTGGCGGGGGCTGGCCGTCGGGACCGTGGCGTCCGTGGCACCGTAGAACCGGAACCGGGTGGCCTCGTAGTTGGCGCCCGTCCTTCAAGCAAGTGTCGCGTGAGGCCAAAGACAGGTACTGGCTACTGAGGTGCAGGCAGGTGTCCAGTACATAGCCTTGGGCCATGATCACACTGATGCATGACGGGCGCCGGCGGAATTCGCGTCCGGAGCGCCCAGCCGGATTCAGCCCGGAGGAATGGGGCTGGACCGTCTTGTCGGTCGTAGCCGCCGTTGTGTTGCTCCCTGCAATCGGCCTCAAGGCTGCGGCTGGGGCACTAATGCCAAGCAAAGTGCGGGACGGGGACGCGGCCGGTCCCATTTGGTCCTAGGGTGGTCCGGCCATCCCAAGCTGGCTTACTATGTGGCTCAGGCGGCCCGCGTCTTCTCTTGCCCAAAGTTGATGCGGGCTGCCACCTTCTTCCAGGCGCGGGCGCTGGAAAACTGATGACCTCAAGGTCTGGCAATTTCTAAAGTCGTTGTTACACTCATGCTTGACGCGGATTCCGCGGTCTCTATTTCCCGCGGTCCGGCTCCTTGGGGGGGTCGACGCCTGGCCCCAAGGATTTCGCGATGTCTCATGCCCTGCGCACACGTCTGTCCGCCCGCCTACTGATACCCGGTGTTCTCGCACTGGTCTGCGGCTCCGTGATTTCACCCCCGGCAGCCGCCGACGACGCGCCGTTGCTCCCGGTTGCACCGGCGGCTCCCGCCGCCAGTCCCGGTTCCGCGACCGACCAGTTCATTGTGAAGTTCAAAGACAAGGCCGCCGCGGGATCTCCCGTGCGGACAGAGTCCCTGGGCAAAGTGACCCGGAACGTGGGTGTCCGCGTGACCGACGTCCGCGGAACAGCCGCAGGTGCCCGTGTCCTGCGGGCCGAACGCACGCTGGACGCCGGTGAAACCGAAAAGGCGCTGGCGGCGCTGAAGGGGGATCCCGCCGTCGAATACGCCGAACCGGACATCCGGATGTACCGGACAGCGGAGCCTAACGATCCTTACTACCCGCTGCAGTGGGGACTGCAGTCCGGCGGCGCGGCCGGCACGATGAACATGCCCGACGCGTGGTCACTCAACAGGGGCGCCGGCGTAGTGGTGGCCGTGGTGGACACCGGGATCACCAGCCACTCGGAACTGAATGCCAGCGTGCTCCCCGGCTACGACATGATGTCCGATCCCGCCTACTCTAGGGACTCCAGCGGCCGCGACGCCAACCCGCGCGACGAAGGCGACTGGACCCCGGCCGGCATGTGCGGTGACGGTGGCCCCGCCAGCCCCTCCTCATGGCACGGCACCCAGGTGGCAGGCATCATCGCCGCCGCAGCCAATAACTCCAGCGGCATCACCGGAGTTGCACCCGAGGCGAAGATCCTTCCGGTCCGCGCCCTCGGGCCCTGCGGGGGCTACATGTCCGACATCGCGGACGGCATCGTCTGGGCCGCCGGCGGGTCGGTCGCCGGACTGCCGGTGAACCCCAACCCCGCCCGCGTCATCAACCTGAGCCTCGGCGCTGACGTGCCCTGCCCGGCAACCTTCCAAAGTGCCGTCAATTTCGCTTACGAATCCGGGGTGGCAGTGATCGCCGCTGCCGGCAACGAAAACCGGCCGGCTGCCGATACCAGTCCGTCCAACTGCCAGAACGTCATCTCTGTCGCCGCCCTCACCCGCACGGGCAACCTGGCACCGTACTCCAACTACGGAGCAGCCGTCGATGTGGCGGCGCCGGGCGGGGACATGACCCAGAACCCCGCGGACGGCATCGTGGTGCCGTTCAACCAAGGAACGCAGGCGCCCGCAGCCGAAACCTATGCGTACTCCGAGGGAACCTCTATGGCCGCCCCGCACGCGTCAGGACTCGCCGCGCTCCTGATGTCCCGGCTGGGCGACCTGGCCACGCCGGCCAACCTGGAAGCGCGGCTCAAAGCGACATCCACGAAGAACGTGGCGTGTGCCGACAAGACGTGCGGCAGCGGCCTCCTGCAGGGCACAGCAGCACTCAACTTCCAGCCCGACCGCGAGATCCGGGGAGTCGCACCCATCATCGGCGGCAAGGCCGCCGTCGGGCAAGACCTCACCGCCTATGCCATCAACTGGACGCCCAGCGACGTCAACTTTTCCTACCAGTGGAACCGCAACGGCGCCCCCATCCCGGGAGCGCAGGCAACGACCTACCTGCCGCAAACGGCCGACGTCGGGACAACACTGACGGTCACCGCCACCGGCAGCCGCTTCTTTGGCCAGAGCGTGTCCGTCACCTCGGCGCCGACGGCACCGGTGGAGGCTGCCCCGGTGGTCCCGCCGTACGAACCCAGGATCTCCGGTCAGGCAATAATCGGCGGTTTACTGACCGCCGAACCGGGGGCATGGCAACCCGCTCCGGTTACCCTGTCTTACCAGTGGTACCGCTCCGGTCAAGCGATCCCCGGCGCCGTGGCCAACACGTACCAGATGACCACTGACGACAAGGACAAGACCCTCACTGTCCGCGTTACGGGAACTAAGGATGGGTACATCTCGGCGGAGCGGACCAGTGCAGCTACAGCGGCCGTGAAGACAGGCGCGGTTCCGGCGCCCGTGCAGTTCACGGACAAGATCGGAACCCCCAACGACACCTACACGGTGCCCTCGGCTGCGGGCGTGGAGTATCTGGTGGCCGGCAACGTGGTGGCGGCCGGGACCTATCCGGGAGCAGGTGCAGTCACCGTGAACTCCCGGGTCACCGCGGGCTACGCCCTGGTGGCCGGCAGCGTTGCCTCCTGGACCCATACGTTCGACTCCGCCGTGTTCCGAGACATCACCGACGGTTCGGCTTTTGCCCTGGAGATCAACTGGCTGGCAACCGAGGAGATTACCCAGGGGTGGGCAGAGCCGGACGGGACGCGGACGTTCCGTTCTGGGGAGCCGGTGAACCGGGACCAGATGGCCGCTTTCCTCTACCGGCTGGCCGGCAACCCGGACTTTGTCCCGCCTGCTGTCTCGCCGTTCGCCGACATCCCGACCAACCATGCCTTCTACCGCGAGATCTCCTGGCTGGCGTGGAAGGAAATCAGCACGGGCTGGAAGGAAGCGGATGGCACCAGGACCTTCCGGCCGGGCGCCACGGTCAACCGCGACCAGATGGCAGCCTTCATCTACCGCCACGCCGGTTCACCCGACTACGTCCCCGAAGCCCAGTCGCCGTTTGCGGACATTCCCACGGACCACGGTTTCTACAAGCAGATTTCGTGGCTGGCCAAGAACGGCATCAGCAACGGCTGGGCGGAATCGGCCACCACACGCACATTCCGGCCGGGCGCATCCATCCTCCGGGACCAGATGGCCGCTTTTATGTACCGTTACGCGGCGCAGCGCTAGGCACTGAGCGGGGTGCTCGCCGTCGTCGGGACCTAACGCCAGTTCACATGCTTGTTACGCAAGTGACAGGGCGCAACGTATGTGAGCAGTGATACATTCTGCTTGTGACAATTGGGGAACGTAAGGAGACAGCCCATGTTTGAAGGTGTCCCTGACGAGGATGCGTGGCGCAACTGCACCACGCTCGAAGGCGCTTGTGAACTGACGGCACGGTGGCTCGAGGGATCCCTCAGCTATGTGCCCGGTTACACGGCGCCGCAGTACGCCGGAGAGAACGGCCCGATGAGCGAGGCCCTGGCCGCGATCAACCGGCTCGGCTTCCTCACGGATGATTCGCAGCCCGGAACGGGCATGGCGGGCGGCAACATGCAGCGCGCGTTTGTGAGCGGCCGCTGCACGGAACAGTCCGCAGCAGTCATTTCAGCGGTCCTGGTGGAAACCGACCTGGTGGTGCTGATGTTCCCTCCGGGCGAATCCGGCAGTGGGCAGATCTGCGTGGCGCTGGAGGGGTCCAGGGAATTCACGTGGCTGGGAAGTTCCGGCGGGCCCTCCTACGCCCACGAAACCTACACGGATTGGACCAACGAGACACTCGCCAAATCGCTGGCCGAGTGCTGGGAGCTGCAGATCTTTGATCCTGTCTGGGGCAGGAACTCCAAGCTGGTTCCCCTGCTGCAGAAGGCCCTGATCACCGCCAGGGCCTGAGGCTCCGCAGACGTTTGTGAAGGTTGGCAGCACCGGGCAGATCCGAGGGTGCTGCCAACCTTCACCTGTAGATTTCACCGTTGCTGCGTGAAGGCTGTTATTTCGGGCAGCTGAGGTCGGGGTTGTACGCCGCGAACATACCGTCCGGATTGTCCCTCCACACCCAGGCGTGCAGGGCGAACGTGCCGGGGAAGGGTCCGTCCTCGAATTTCAGGCCTGCGATCTCCGGCCGCTCCGTGGCCGTTGACATGTACTCGATGGCCACCAGCTTCATCCGTCCGCGCTCGTTGGGCATGTAGACGAGCACCTCCGGCTTGCGGGCCTGCGTCTTGTCGTCCAGCAGCTCCTTCTTCAGGTAGTGGAATCCCATTGCCGCGCCCGGTATCTCCACGCATTCGCTGGCCTTTTCGTAGCCATCCGCAATCGCGTTATCCAGCCAGCGGTAGTCATCAGTGACATCCCGAAGGGTCTTCACCAGTCGGCGCTGCTCGGAATTCTTCTTCCAGTCGTCGCTCTTGTCCGAGCCGTTGTGCCCTGAACCTCCGCCCGAGCCCTCGTGGGCAACGGCGGCGCCCGGGGCAAGCCCCACCGCCAGAACGGCAGCGGCGACCATGGACATCATTCCTGTTTTGGTGCGAGACATCATTTTCTTTCCAACCCTCTGAGACCCGAGATTTGTTCGTTCGGTAAGGGATGCGAAGCATGGGAACAAGTTGCCCCATATTCGCCAGGATGCCGGCCGGCCCGACGGGCACTGCCGGTGAATGAGCCGCCCGGATGCCAGAAAACATCCATCGATTTGGGCGACGGTATCAGTATGCTCCTCCGGCCAAAAAGTGCGCTAGACGCTACGCAAAGATAAATACAGGGGTATTTCGGCCTGTGTTTTGCGCCGCGGAATGGCCGTTAACGGGAGTCCGCACGGGTACTGCATAACGAGTACCCGATTTCCCGGGAAACGAGTGGTGTGGTGCCCAAAAGACGAGTACAGACCACTCTGTCTAGAAGAGTTACCGAGCCGTAGCGTAAGTGCATGATTAAGGACATTAAGGAAGCGATCCGCCGCTTCGTGGCGAGGAACATCGTGGCTGATGATCCGTACCCCGTCCGATCCTGGCTGGACCAGCAGAACATGCCGCCGGAAACGCGGCCCAACTTCACACCGCCCATCAAGGACGCCAGCGGGTGGCAGCACTAGCCTGACTGTCACAAACGGCTTAACTGTGACCGTTGTCCGAAAAGGACGTGCCTCATACCGGAGCGCGGGTGCGGCTGAGCGACCAGAAATTGGCGCCGTTGTGCCGTTCGTAAATGAGGACGTCCACGGCGGCCTTTGCTATCGCGAGGCCGCGGCCGCTTTCTGCGAAGACGTCCGGCATGGCGGCCGAGTCGATGTTCACGTGGGCAATGAGCCCGTCGTCCTTGAAGCTTGCCCCGAGGCGCTCCGGGTAGACCTCGAGGATGAGGTTGCAGACTGTGCGGCCCTCATCGGAGCCGTGCCGGACGATGTTGGCCGCGATTTCGATGACCGCGATTTCGAACATCGCCCGGTCTGTCTCGGTAACATCCGGTGAAGTACTCCACATTTCGGCCAAAAGATCGTGGACCTTGCCCAGGCACTCAGGGTCCGCGCAGGCGTGGAGCTCGTGGATCTGGAGAGGGCCCTGGTTCATTGGAAGCACTCCTCAACAGTGTCGTGGGACTGCAGGATGCGGTCGAGGCCCGTCAGCTCCAGCACCATCGTGACCTGTGTCCCGGCGCGGGCGATGCGGAGGTCCCCGCCGGCCGAGCGGGCGGTTTTGAGGCCGGCGATCAGCGCTCCGAGGCCTGACGAGTCCACGAAATCCGTGCCTTCGAGATCAACGACCAAATGGGAGCGCCCGTCCCCGTGGACAATGTGTGTCACCAGGTCCCGAAGTTTGGGGGCGGCAACCATGTTCAGGCGCCCGCTGATGCGGATCACCGCCCCGTCGGGGCCGGATGGTTCGACGTCAAATTCCATTGCTTTCAACTTCCTCTGTAGGGGTGAATCCTTTGTAGAGGGCAGCGCGGATGATCACGCTGAGGATCACCAGGTCGAAGATGACCCAGGCAATATTGACCAGCGTTCCCGCGGGTGCACCCACGCCGGTGAACATCCGGATGAGCCCCGTTATGGCTGCAACGATCAGGGCTGCAATGGCGACCAGCTGGGGCCGGATCAGGGACCATGGCGGGCCTGCGTCCTGCCGGGTTTTAGGGGTGACGGCGAAGCCGAGGTCGCGCCCGAACAGTACGTTGGCGGCCGCCGTCGTGCAGGCTTTGATCCAGACAGGGAAGAGGGCCAGGCTGTACTGCTGTCCTCGCCAGGTTTTCCGGCCCCGGGCAGCGACGGAGAACAGCATCTGGTTCACCACCAGGAACGGGACGAGCCTGGCGAAGAAGTCGACGCTGAACGCATCCACGGGCATCACTCCGAAGCACAGGAAGATGATGGGGGCTGCGATGTAGACGACGGCCGCGAAGCCCGAGAGGTAGCTCCACATCGTGGAGAAGTACATCAGGCGCTGCCCCAGGCTGAGACCCCGCTGGAGCAGGGGGTTTTCGCGAAGGAACACCTGCATGGTGCCCTGCGCCCAGCGCAGCCGCTGCGTCAGCATGGTGCGCAGGTCCTCGGGGGCCAGGCCCTTGGCCTGGATCTCATGATGGTAAACGCTCTCCCAGCCCTGGGTGTGAAGGCGCATACAGGTGGCCACGTCCTCGGTCACCGAGTTCGTGGCCATCGGCATGACAGGCAGCGCCTCGTCGGAACGGTCCACGTCCAGGGCCTGGACCATTTCGCGCACTGATTCTATGGCGCCGATGGGTGACCAGTCCCGGCGTGCTAGGCGGTCGATGACGTCGTCGCCGATGTACGCGCCGGTCCCGCCGTCTCCGGATAGGCGTGCGATCTCGTCCAGGTCCGCCAGAAGTGCAGCGACGTCGACCGTGACGATGCTTTTGGATGCGGCATCGACCTTTCGCTGGAAGTCATAGGTGACGTTCGCGACCGGCTTGTTTTCGTGCAGTTCCTTTCGTGCGCTGCGGACGGCCTGGCCGACGTCGTTCAATGCCCGGTTTACGTGGGGGCCGGTGGCGGCGTGTTCGGCGCGTGCCTTGGTGATGATCTTGTCGGCGGCCTTGAGTGTCTGCTGGACGGTGGTGCGGACGCCTTGGACGTAGCCGGTGATTCCGATCTGCATGAGGGCCTCACGTCGGATCATGGCGTTGGAGCCGCAGAAGAATGCGGCGTTCCAGCCGTCCTTGCCTTGCTGGATGGGACCGTAGAACAAGGGCGCCTGGCTTCCGAGGATGTCTTCGTCGGTGACGTTGTGGAACCACTGCGGGGTCTGGACCAGCGCAACTTTTTCGTTGTTGAAGTGGCCCAGCATGCTGTGCACGATTCCCGGTTCCGGGACCTGATCGGCGTCCAGGATGAGGAGGAATTCGCCCTGTGTTGCGGCGAGGGCGTTGTTGAGGTTGCCTGCTTTCGCGTGCCGGGGGTGGTCTTCCCAGTCGGGGGAGCGGGTGATGTAGCCGATGCCGGCGTCCTCGGCTGCACGTTTCATGGCGGGCCGGGCGCCGTCGTCGAGGATCCAGGTCTTGTGCGGGTAGCTGATGAGGCTGGCGGCGAGGGCTGTGGTCATGACCAGGCTGATGGGCTCGTTGTAGGTGGTGATGAAGGCGTCGACCGTGAGGTCCTCGGGTGGGGCGGGAGGGGTGTCGCGGACGCGTAGCTTCCACATGGTGACTCCGAACAGGAAGGCATCGATCAGGCTGTAGGTTTCGACAATGACCAGCGGCACGCTGATCCAGGCAGCAGACCAGTTCACGGAAAACAACCACCGCCATGCCATGTAGTTCACGCCCAGGATCATGGTCAGTGTGGTGAGGATCCTGACAACGAGCTGATGGTTCAAGGAGCGGAGTTCCGGGCCGCCAGGGCAGCGGCGAGGGCGTTCGCCGAGGATGTGGAGCTGTTGATCCGCCAGTCGACTTCCTTGTTGTGGTGGAACCAAACAAATGCTGTGATGTCGGGCTGGGCCGCGAGATAGGACACCAGGGCGGTGTTCCAGTCCGCCTTGGAGCCTCCGGCCTCGGCGGACGCCGTCTCCGAGATAATGATCGGCTTGCCCGGTGCGAGGTTGCGGAGCGCGGTCAGGCCGTCGCCGAACAGGGCCGAGGGCGAAGTCCAGGAGCTCCACGACACCGCGGTTCCCCAGTTGTAGCCGTCCAGGGCCACCACGTCGACGTAGCCGGCGCCGGGGTAGAGCCCGGAGAGCGGCGTGGAGCCCCAGTACGGAACGTTCGGGCTCCAGACCCACTGCACGTTGGTCGCACCGGTGGCGGCGACGACGTCGTGCACGTGGCGCCACGCGGCCACGTAGTCCCCGGCCTGGTTGCCGTTTGCGGACTCTGCCCAGGGGTACCAGTTGCCGTTCATTTCGTGGGCGAACCTCAGCATGACCGGCTTGCCCCAGGATGCCAGCGCGTTGCCCCACTGCTGGATGTAGGTGTCGTAGTCGCCGGCGGTAATGCGGTCCAGGGCGTAGGCCGGCTGGTTGGAGCCGTTTCCGCTCCAGAGCCACGGCTCCCACGTGACGAGGCTGGTGGCACCGCGTGCATCCACGGCGTTAAGGTCAGCGATTGGCGCGGCCTGGCCGAAGTCCTTGTACGACATGACGATGGACGGGCTTTCGTTGACCAGTGTGCCGACGGCGTCGAGTTCGGTGGCGGCCAAGGGGCCACCCGGCGTCGACACGCCGAACCGGAGCGGATCGGAGCTGATGGGCGTGGCTGTTGTCGCCGTCGTTGTCCGGGCGGCCATCGTGACCGGGGCTGTTGCTGCCGCCATTGCGCCGGAGGCGCTCTCCCGGCCCGCGCTGATCGAGGCGGGGCTGTAAGTGACGGTGTAGGGGGCAGAGGCCGACGCCTTTCCTGTCTGGGCGGTGACGAGCACCGTTGCCTCAGCTGTGAGGGGGATCGTCACGGCCGCAGTGAAGGATCCGTTGGCTTTGGTGGTGAACGGGACACTGCTCGGTCCGGCCGTCAGGGTTCCGGAGGCATGGCGGGCGAATCCTGCACCCGTCACAATGACCGATGATCCGCCGGGGCCGGCGGAAGCGTCCAGCGTGATCCCTGCCCGGCCCGCGGCCTCGGCGGGGACGGCAAGGCCAAACACCACCGCCAGGGATAGAACGAGACCGGTCACTACAAATCGAAAATAACGGCACATACCCACAAACACTCCCCAGCAATTCGTGAAATTACCGCCCTGCTCCAGGGTCAGTTAGGCCGCACGGCGCGGCCGCAGCCAGGTGCCCGACAGAATTTGTACTCAACGTATCCTTGGAGGCATCCGGGGCGTTGAATCCCCGTTTCCGGCACTCCCGGATGCGTGGAAAAGACATTCCCAGACAATGAGTACCAGAGGCTCCGGCGGACAAACAGAGCCACGGTGCATCCTCGGCAAACCCTGCGCAGTTCCTGTGGCAACGCAGGGCAATTCCTGCGAAAGGGACAATTGTTCGTCAGGTGCACGGCCTTGGCTCGGCGCCCACGAATATATTCATTGTTTGTCTTTGGCCGGCGAGTGTGATGGTCCAGTTGGACTCTTGGCCGGGCACAGCCGGTCGGCGAGGATTCTCAGTTCCCGGGGGCGAAACGGCTTGACCAAATACCCGGACGCTCCCGCGGACAGACCGTCCATTTCGTCAGTGATCCGGGCTCGGGCAGTGAGCATAAGAATCGGGACCGCCGTGATTCCCCTGAGGCCCTGTGCGACGTGGAGGCCGTCGATGTCGGGAAGTCCGAGGTCCAGGGTGATGAGGGCTGGATCCAGTGCGGCTGCAGCATCAAGCCCCTCCATTCCGGAACGGGCCACATGGACCTCGAAGCCGGCTTGGGACAGGATAAAAGAAACAAGATCTGCGATGTCCGCGTCATCTTCGATGACGAGGCAGATACCTCTGGACACAGAATCCTCCGATTCTCGCTAATTGTCACAGTTTAGCGCCACCGAAAGATGGAATGCTCTAAAAACCCGGCGCTCAAACAGCGATGCTAAAGAAATGCCAAAAAGGCGCAACGATTGCTGCTGACCTACGTGGGCTGGCAGCGCTGGCCGCCGCGACCGCCGTCGTGGTGGTGATGGCACTGCGCTGCTGTGCGCCAAATCATTGTGGTAAACCGGCATCCAATTGACAGGATTTGTCGAGCGGTTGACCGGATTGGACAGGTTGCTTTCCGACCATTAGGGTAATGAGCGATCCGCTATGGGGGATCTCACAGTTCGTTGCCCGCCGTTCGCCTGAAGAGTCTTCACGTAACGGGACAGCTCGACTGCAACGACGCATCCTGGAGGTAATTCCGTGGCCCTGAGTGATTACGCCTTTGCGCTGTGCGTCCTGATGGGCACCCTTGTCATTCCGTTCACCGCTTTATATCTGCTGCTCCGCCTGAAGCGCGGCACGGCAACGAAGCCCGTTCCTGTGAAGGTCCGCCAGTAATGCCGTACATAGACATCAACCCGCACCGCTCCGGCCCCAAATGGCCGGGGTACGTGCTGCTCGGCATTCTCCTGGTACTCACCGCCGCCGTCGTGGTTGCAGCGCTGTTCCGGGGCTAACCAGACATGCAGGAGACCCGCCTCCGGGCGGGCAGGGTGCTCAGCTCCTGCGCACGCCGGAAGGCGGGTCCTGATGTTCGGCCGGCCGGAGATGGGCCGTCTGGGCCTTTTGGCAGCTCGTCTCCGGCGGCCTAATACCTCCACAGTAGGAGGCACAGCGGTGCGAATCGCGAGTGCCAACTACCCGTAATTCCCGCTGCGACCACTCATATCAACAGCCCCATACGCAGCATCCATGAACACTGTTCAATCGAGGTGCCAGGGCTGCCGGTTCCGATCACCCGTAGTTGAAGGTGTTGC
Source organism: Arthrobacter sp. NPDC093128 (assembly GCF_040683875.1). Classification (NCBI taxonomy): domain Bacteria; kingdom Bacillati; phylum Actinomycetota; class Actinomycetes; order Micrococcales; family Micrococcaceae; genus Arthrobacter; species Arthrobacter sp. NPDC093128. The sequence goes on along the minus strand of NZ_JBFBEY010000024.1, from coordinate 31,123 downwards.
TTGTAACCGGCGGGAGCCCTGTGCTGGCGGCCACTATGGTGCAGTTGGATCCGGTGCCGTTGAAGACGAGGGTTGCGAATGAGGCCACGCCGCCCGTTGCCGCCTGGGTAAGCGTCCCCTTGAGGTTGCAGTTGGACTGCAGCGCGACCGAGGCCGTGCTGGTGGTCAGGTTGCTGAAGCCGTCCAGGATGCTGACCGTGACGGCCGGGACGATGGTCTGGTTCTTGACCGGCGCGATGGATCCGGGACCGAAGACCAGGCTTGCCGCCGCCGCTGGTGCAATCGTCACGTCAACGGGCTGAGCAGTAAGTGTGCTCCCCAGCGTAATCCGGGCGGTGCCTGCCTTCGTGTCGCCATAGAAGAACGACGCCGACGAGGCCCCGGCCGGAATGGTCACCGAAGTGACGGTTGCGCCGCCGGTTGTCTGGGCAAAGACCTTGGTGCCGGTGGAGTTCGACGCGGGGGTGACGGTGATGCTTCCGGTGGTTACGGGATTCCCGTAGGCGTCCTGGCGTTGCACGGTGAACGGCCCGATGGTTGCGGTTGCGGACGCGGTGCCCGAAGCAGGTCCAGTGACTACGAGCTGCGTGGCGGCCGCGGCCGTGACGTTGAACGGCGTGCTCACTGCGCCGGCGTATCCCGTGCTGGTTGCCAGCAGGGTGTAGCCGGTGCCGGCCTTGTTGACGGACAGGCCCGTAAATGTGGCCTCGCCCCAGATGTTGGTGGTTGCCGTCAACGTGCCGGAGAGTGTGCCTCCGCCGGGATTGTTGCCGATACCGATGGTCACCTGGACTCCGGGCGCCAGGAGCTTGATTCCGAATGCGGTCCGCAGCTCGACGGTGACGGACTGCAGGGCCGAGCCGGCTGTGACACTGGCCCCCGGCTGGACGATGAAGTTGATGGTGTTGATGTTGTCCACGGTGACGTTCCCGCTGGCCAGGCTGGCTGCGGTCCAGGAACGGTGGACGGCTGTAACCACGTAATGGTGCGTGCCTTCGGGCGCGGAAGCATCCGTGCACGCGGTGCCCGTGATGAGCGCGGCAGGGCTGCTGCCGCAGGCCAGCATGGAGGTGGCACCAGTGACCCGGGTGACGTAGTAGCCCGTGGGTGCGGGCGTTCCCGTTGATGCAGTCCAGGTGACCGATACGTTGGAGTTGCTGGTCGCGGGGACCGCCACGTTGGTGGGCGGGGCCAGGGTGGCGACTGCCGCCGTCGTACTTCCCGTTCCTGATGCCGGCCAGTAGGCCGAAGCCGCCGAAGCGCCGAACAGTGCCACAACCACCATGGCCACGCAGGCCATTACGCCGCGGCTAAATGTGCGGGGATACAACACCAGCCCCCGCCGGAAGCCGTGGGGGGCTTCGGGGGAGCTGGTGTTGGGCCTGCCGGACATTCGCACCTTCTCGACGTTGGCTCAGGGGGTGGTGGGGGGTGCCACGTTCACCATTGGGGGATGAAGGTGACGGTACTGAGGAGGAACGTGAGTCCGTTGCGCCTTCAGCTTGCGGCGAAGTGCAGGGGTACGGTGGCGCCCTTGCAGCCGTCCTGGTTGACGCCGGGGCGATCGATCATCTGCAGGGTCACGGTGCCGGTCGCGGTGCCGTTTGCCGGGATCTCGGCGATGGTGAACGCCGGGGTGCCGACGGCGAAGTCCGCGGCGGAACAGCCGGAGACGGCGGTCCAGGCCGCGCCTGTGGTGGTGGCGACGGTGGCGTCGACGGCGGAGAGCTTCTGCACGCCGGTGCCGGGGTTGGTGACGACGAAGGTGAAGGTCTGGGTGGGGCCATTGGGGGAGAGTGCCCCGCCGGTCACCGAGCTGGTGATGGTGAAGTTTGAGGAGGTTCCGGCGGTGGTGGTGCCGTTGCCGGTGCCCGTCGCGGACCAGTAAGCGAAGGCTGCGCCGCCGCCGACTGCCAGCATGGCTGCGGTGGTGATGATGATGCGCTTTTTACGTCCAGCTACTTTGCTCATTTGAAGTTCCCCTTGAACTTGTGCGGAGTATCCGCAGACCTTCGGGGCCCTGTCCGGCTCCGTTAGAAAAAGTCTGCGGGGCCAAGCTCAAAAGGTGGCCAAGGAACGGTCAAGTGGTCCCCAAGGAATGCTCAAGATTAACTCAAGGTTGATTCTGTAACTCCTGTGACGGGTTTTACGCTTCCGCGCGGGCCTGTTGGGCCTCAGTGAGGTGCGCGATGTGCTGTTCCAGATGCTGCCGCAGGCCCAGCTCGACCTCGCGTTCCGGGCGGGGGAGTCCGCGGACCAGTTCCTCTGCCGTACGCAGCACCGAACGCCCGCGCTGTGTCAGCCGCACGCTCCTGATCCTGCCGTCGCCCGCGGCGCGCTCCTTGGTCAGGAGGCCCTGGTCCCTCAGCCGGTCCAGGATCTTGCCGAGGCTTTGGGCGGTGATTCCCAGCTCGTCGGCAAGGTTGTTCTGGGTCGCAGGCCCCAGTTCCTCCACGCAATCAAGGGCGTCGAAGGACGACTTGGAGAGGCCCAGGCCGACCAGGCATCGGTTGATCCGGCGCTCGTCCAGCCGGGCCGCCGTCGACAATAAGCGGTGTGTTGACCATCCTGCCGGTCTGTTCTGATGGGCCGAGGCCATGACCTGGTGCCTGCCTTCCGGAGTACCGCGGCTGGGGACGCGGTGGTGGTTGGTGTGAAACCTCACCCAATACTAAGCATGATTACTATTGGATCGTAAGCGTCTTGCCGATCGGGGTGTTTCACCAGATGGCGGTCAGCGGTTTGAAGCGGGCGCCGGTAGGGCCCCGCCGTGAACTCGGAACTTGCCATGATCCAGAACTCGCCATGCCCCAGAAGCCAAAATCCAGAAAGGGAGCGATGCTCTTACTCTTCGGACTCAAGACCGTCCTGCGGGCGTTGCCCGCCAGGAAAGCAACATGCCGCAACTGTGGCCGGCACGTGGAGCACTACCTAGAAGAGCGCGCATCCAAATTCACTCTCTTCTTCATCCCCGTCTTCACGACGTCCCGTACTTACCGCATAGCGTGCTCCAGTTGCGGTCAGCGCTCGTCGCTCTCGCGGCGGGGAATGAAAGCGTTGGCGCAGTAGCGGGACATCGCCGGATGGTGGCGCGCGCGGGACAGGCAAAAGGCCGGTTCCTGGGTCAGCCCCCAAGGCTGACCCGCGAACCGGCCCTTTGTGGTCCGTTGCTGCGGGAGGGTGTTCTCCGGGATGCCGGTTAGACGAGGACCGGGTAGGTGGCCAGAATGTAGTCTGCGGCGGCGGGCCCCGTCATGCGAAGCCCGCTGTCCGAAGGCCGGATGCGGTGGTGCTTCATAGCGGACCAGAAGTCGGACCCGGCTGCCGGGATGGACTCGTTGAGAATGCACCAGCTGGTGTACAGCCCGTACAGCTGGTCCTTCCTCAGCGACAAGTCGCCGTCGTGGTCCGGGGCGGTGGCTTCACTCAGGAAGCGGTCAAAATGTGAAACGGCCATGATTTGTTCTTTCCATGCAGTGCATCATGTGCCGCCGTTCGGCTACAGCAGCTACGTTCCAGATCCGTGCACAAGGCCTGAACCGATCCACCCTGATCTAAGCGGCGGGTGTGACGTATCCAGGAGTTTTCAGTGTCTTCAACGGAATATATCTACACTGTAGACTCTAGGCGTAGACTACGGGTAAAGCAATAGAGGGCAGCCAGATGCGATCGCATGCCGGCCATTTCCAACCAAAGGACCACCACGATGACAGCCCCGCAGGACACGGCCCCCAAACAACGGCTAAACCGCGAGGCGGTCCTTGAGGCGGCGCTCGAGCTGGTGGATGCAGAAGGCCTTGAAGCCCTCAGCATGCGACGGCTGGGCCAGGCACTGGACCGCGACCCCATGGGCCTCTACCGCTATGCGGAGAACCGCGCGGATCTCCTGGACGGGATTACCGAACTAGTACTGAATGAGCTGGCCATCTTCCCGGAGGACCCCGACTGGCAGGCGCAGCTTCGCAGGATCGCCCATGACCTGCGACTCCTGGCCCTCCGGCATCCGAACGTTGTGCCGTTGCTGGTGACGCGTCCGCTGTCCACCCCGCTGGGACTCCGGCCATTGGGGACGCTCCGCCCGCTGGAGCAGATCCTCGGCCTGCTCATTGAGGCCGGTTTTGCCCCCAACGACGCCTTGCACGTCTACCGCGCCTACTACGGCTTCCTGTACGGCCACATCCTGAATGAGCTTCAGGAGTTCATTGTGGACCCGGACGAGAACGAGGCTCTGCTCCGGCTGGGCCTTCACCGGCTCCCGGCCCGGGACTTCCCGCACCTCCGTGCGCTGGCGCCGGTTCTGGCGGATTACGACGGCGAGGCGGAGCTGGATCAGGGAATCAGCATCCTTCTGTCCGGACTCGCCGAGCGGCTGAACCCACGGGCAGGTACGCCGGGAGATTAGCCTTCGTCAGGGGATCAGGCGGGGTCGAAGTGGGTGTGTATTTCTGCACCCGTGAGGTTGCTGAGCATCTCTTCCGCGACTAAGCGCAGCTTCTGGTTGCGGTTGCTGGACACTTTGGTCAGGATGGCCATGGCCTCGGCCTGGGAGCAGCGGTTCTGGCCCATGATCACGCCGCACGCGAGGTCGATGGACGTGCGGCTTTTCATCGCGGCGGTCAGATCCTCCGCCAGCGACTGCGCGGTGCCCAGCCGGACTGCCAGCCGCACGGCGCCGCCGGCGATATCGGCGAAATCCTGGGCCTCCTGGATGACGCTGTCCGAGAATACCCCGGAGGAAAACGCGAAGAAGTTCAGGGCTGCAGCCGATTCCTCGCCGAGCTCCAGCGGCACCCCCAGCGTGCCCCGGCACCCCTCGGCGGCCAGCGCATCCCGGTAGGCCGGCCAGCGGGGATCCGTTTCCATGTTGCTGAGCAGCACCGGGGCTTTGATTCGAAGCGCCTCGATGCAGGGACCCTCCCCGATGCTCTGCTCGATCTTGTCGAGGAGGAGCGCCCTGGGGCTGCTCCCGGCCACGGTGGCAGTGCGCCGTCGTCGTTTCAGCGTCACTCCGCACTCCACCTTGCTGGATGTCGCCCTGCTCACGGCGGCGGCCGCCATGACGGACAGGCGCTGCAGGAACTCGGCGACATTCTCGGTGCCAATAATTTGGTCCTGAAGTTCCAGGACGCGTTCGCGCTCGGGGGAGTTGGCCATGCCTCAATGTAAGGCGCACTCCGGTGCGGGGCAACTGTGCGCCGCGTCTCGTCAACCCCTTGCGTGGCGGACTTTCGTCCCGAAGCGCCTAGAATTGCTGATTGACCCACGCCCTAAAGAGCAGCTGCACGGTTTGCCGAACGTCCTGGGGGGACAAACATGCCCGAATCGGCCGATAAGAACGCACGAGCCTCTGCAAAAAATGCAGGGCAGTCTCAGACGCGCCGCCGCCGCGACCTCCGTCGCCCGGCCGGTGCATCTCCGGATGCCCGGACAGGAACCATGCCCGCCGCTGCAACTCCCAACACCAGCCGCACTGCTCCCACCCGGCGGAGTTCCTGGGCTGAAGCGGCCGCCGTCGCCGACGCGCAGGCCGAAGTAGAGTCCGGTCCGGAGGAAGCTCCCGCAGAGGTGCCGTCCCCGGTGCCGGCGTCAGCACCCGCTCTCCCCACGTCGCAGCCGGCCGCCTCCCGCCGGGCCGTCCCCGCGGAACCGAGCACGCCGCCGTCGAACGCTACCGCTGAAGAGACCGCCTCCGCTGGTTCCCCGCAGCGTGCGGCCTCGCGCCAGGCCGCCAAACTGGCGGCAGCGGACGCGCCGGTGTCCGACTTCATCACCTCGCCGGGTTCCTTTGTCCGCCAGCAGAAGCCGCGCCCCCGCGGCGGCTTCCGCGGCGCCCTCTTCGCCCTGAGCGGCGGAGCCATCAACCTGGGCCCCGGCCCGCGGCAGCGTGAAGAGGACGAACTTGGCCGGCGGATCTCCCGCCAGCTGCAGGGCAGCTACAACACGGCGGTGCTGAGCCTCAAGGGCGGCATCGGCAAGACCTCCACCACCGTGGGCGTCGGCCTGACCCTCGCCGAATTCCGCGGGGACGCCCCGTGCGCCATCGACGCCAACCCGGACTCCGGCGACCTCGTGGAGCGCGCCCTCGGCGAGGGCATCTACCAGCAGGCCAGCCCACGGACCATCACGGACCTGCTCAAGAACATCGACTCGGTCGATTCCCTCACGGCGCTGGCCCGCTACATGCACCACGCCGGCCGGCTGCACCTGATCGCGGGGGAGCAGGACCCGGAGGTGTCGGACTCGCTCACGGCCGAGGAATACCTCCGCATCCGCAAGCTCATCTCCGGCTACTACTCCGTGGCACTGACCGACTGCGGCACCGGCGTCACGCACAACGCCATGAGCGGCATCCTGCAGTCCGCCGACAACCTGGTGATCGCCGCCGGGTACGCGGTGAGCGGCGCCAAGCGCGCCCGCAGCACCCTGCAGTGGCTCGCCCACCACGGCTACGAGGACCTGGCACGCAACGCCATCGTGGTGATCACGGACAAGGACGAGGTCTCCTCCCGCGTGGACAAGGACGCCATCGAGGAACACCTCTCCGGCATCTGCCGGCAGCTGATCGCCGTCCCGCACGACCGCGGAGTGGCCGACGGCGACCTGGTCACCCTCGACGTGCTGCGCCCCGAGACCCGCCGCGCCTACAAGGAGATCGCGGCCGCGATTGTGGACGGGTACGTCTAGGCGCTGTTCGTTGGGGAGGAGGCGTCCGTCTCCAACCACTCCTGGAACGTCTGGCGTCCGACGGCGGCACCCGGCTTGGGGATGAGGTCGCCGCTGCGCATGGCTTTGCCCATGGAACCGGGGATGAACAGTTTCGCGATCTGCTTCCGCATGCGGAACTTCTGCAGGTAGGCGCGGACGAGGTCGTCCAGTTCCTCCACGCGTGGCCCGCCGAGGTCTGCCATGGGGCCACTCGGCCCTGCCTCTGCGGCATCCACCAGCGCCTCCGCCACCTCCCGCGCCGCCACCGGCTGGGTCCGCATCTGCGGAACAAGCACCAGCGGGCCCAGTGAAGCGACGCCGACGGTCATGGGCACAAACTCGTGGAACTGGGTGGACCTCAGGAGGGTCCAGGGCACACCGCCGTGGCGGACCGTATCCTCCTGGACCAACTTTCCCGCGTACAGCCCCGACGTCGCCGTGTCGATGCCCACAATCGAGAGGGCAAGATGGTGGCGCACTCCGGCCTTCTTCTCGGCAGCCAGCAGATTCTGGGTACTGTTCGTGAAAAAGTCCACGGCCTTCTTGGTCGACCTAGTCTGAATGCCGGAAACGTCGATGACCGTCTCCACACCCCGGAGCGCCTCGTCGAGCCCGCGGCCGGTGACCAGGTCCACGCCGTCTGCGCGGCTCAGGCTCACCACCTGATGCCCTCGGGCCCTGGCGATGCTGACCACGTGGTGACCGACAGTTCCGGTTCCCCCGGCAACGGCGATTTTCATTGCTTGCTTCCTTTGCTGGCAGGCAGCCAATCCCGGCAAGAGAAGGGAGTGCCTACTTTCTTACACGCGCGACCCTGCCGCAGCATTGAAGCCGGCCTGGACACCACCCAGTTCCGCGCCGGCAATAACCTGCCACCGGTCCCGCTCCGGATCGTGCTCCACCACCGCGGACGCATCCATCCGTCCGGCCTCGTCCAGGGCAAGCAGCAGGGCGTCCTCCAGGTTCCGGGCATACTCGAGCCGTTCGGTCAGCGAGCCCCGGAGCTCGCCGTCGTCGATCAGTACGTGGGCCTTGCCGTCCAGGATGACCTTGAGCGCGTAGCCCTGGTCCTCATGAAGGGACCCGCGGGTGGAAGCGATCTCGGTGACCATGCTGCCGCGGACCAGGCTGTTGTTGACCGTGCGTATCCACACTTCGCCCATGGGACAATCCTCCTTTTGGTGACGGGCACACGTGTAAGTACCCCACAAGGCAAACGGTAGTCCTCTCGAGGCCTTTTGTGACCCCCGAATGTGCGTTGGATTCCCCGCGGGGCCGCCGGCGGAACCCGGGCCATAGGATGAAGGGGATGACCTCCGCGCAAGCCACCAAGACCTTCAGCCTCCGCAGTATTGCCGTCCCCGCATTCGGCCCGGCGCTGCTGTTCTGCATCGGCGAAGGGGCGGTGCTCCCGGTGGTGGCGCTCTCCGCCCGGGACCTCGGCGCGTCCGTGGCGGTGGCCGCGCTGATCGTCACGCTCATCGGCCTGGGCTCCTGGTTCTTCAACCTGCCCGCCTCCCTGATCACCCTCAAATTCGGCGAACGCTGGTCCATCGTCGGAGCCGCCGCGGCCGGTGCCCTGGCGCTGACGGCGGCCGGGCTGTCCTCGGTGATCCCCAACGGACTGTGGCTGCTCGCCGTGGCGATGGTCGTCGTCGGAATGGCCGCGAGCGTCTTCAGCCTGGCCCGGCAAAAATACCTGACCGAGGCGGTGCCGGTGGCGTTCCGCGCCCGTGCCCTGTCCACACTGGGCGGCGTGAGCAGGATCGGCATCTTCATCGGACCGTTCGTGGGCGCAGGCGTCATGCAGTTCGCCGGCATCAGCGGCGCGTACTGGGTTGGCGTGGCGGCCATGGCAGCCGCTGCCGTCCTGTCCATCACCATCCCGGACCTGCCTGCTGTTGCCGGTTCGGGCGACGCGCACCGAGGGCCGGAGCCCACGATGCGCGGCATCGCCCGGTCCCACGCCGGGGTGTTCCTCACCGTGGGCGCCGGCATCCTGCTGCTCAGTGCCCTGCGCGCGTCCCGCCAGGTGGTCATCCCGCTGTGGGCGGACAACCTGGGCATGGACGCCACGCAGGCCTCGCTGATCTACGGCCTCTCCGGGGCGATCGACATGCTGGTGTTCTACCCCGCGGGCAAGCTCATGGACCGCAAGGGCCGGCAATGGGTGGCCATCCCGTCCACGGTGATCATGGGCACCGCACTCATGCTCATCCCGCTTACGGGCACTTTTGTGGGCCTGCTGCTGGCGGCCCTGCTGATTGGGTTCGGCAACGGAATCAGCTCCGGCCTCATCATGACCCTCGGGGCCGACTTCTCCCCGGACCGCGGTCGCGGCCAGTTCCTGGGACTGTGGCGCTTTATTGCCGACGCCGGTGCCACCGGCGGCCCGGTGCTGCTCTCCGGCGTCACCGCCGCAGTCTCACTGGGGGCGGGCGTGTGGGCCACCGGCGTGCTGGGGTTCGCCGCCGCCGTCGTCTTCGCCATCACGATTCCGCGGCTCAAGCACCGGCGGAACTACTAGCTGCACTGGCACGGCGTGCCGGGCTGGCGGCGGCCGCGCTTACCGGCCAGACTGCCGGTATGACGATTATCGAAAGTTTGGCACCGTTCACCGGAAGCTGGCAGGGCCACAACTTGCTACGGATCATGCCCACTGACGAGTACCAGGAATCGGTGTCGGCCGCGACCGTTACCGTGACCGCCGGGGCGTTCGTGACCATCGAGTACACGTGGCAGCACGAGGGCAAGCCGCAGAGCGGCCTGCTGCTCCTGGGCTCCGGCCCGGCCGCTGTGTCCGAGGAGGGCTCGGGGGCGCCCGAAGAGGAGGACGCGGCGGCAGTGTCCGACGTGGGGGACGGGGCCCCAGCGGACGCGGCCGCCGGAACCCAAGGGGCCAAAGCGGTCTGGGTTGATTCCTTCCACTCCGGGCCGGAATGGCTGACCCTTGACGGGAACATCGACGACGACGGCGTGATCCGTCTGACCGGCTGGTACCCCGCCCCGTCCGGACCTGACTGGGGCTGGCAGATCCACGTCCATCCCGGCGACGGCAACGGCGGACGGATCACCATGCACAACATGGTGCCCGGCCACGATCCGTACCAGGTGGTCGAGGCAACGTACCGCCGGCAGGCCTAGGGCGACAGCCGCCCAGCCGCCGAGCCGCCTTGCCCGCGCTGCGAGTGGTGACGCTCTCTCACTTCCAGCGCGTTTTTCTCCAACGCTCTCTCACTTCTTGCGCGCTTTTGTCCGACGCTCTCTCACCATCTCGGGCGTGCCGGAGGAAGTGAGAGAGCGTCGGGTTTTTTACGGCAGGAAGTGAGAGAGGGTCGGGGTTTTTACGGCAGGAAGTGAGAGAGCGTCGGGTTTTTTACGGCAGGAAGTGAGAGAGCGCTGGGGGGTCAGGCGCCGCGGTGCCGGGGCTTCGCCGCCGCGCCGTACTGTGCCAGGGGAGACAGCAGGGCGCTGCGGAGCTGCGGGGAGAGCTTGGTGGGAACGTCCACCTCCGCCGCGATTGCCTGCAGCGTGCGGCTCATGTAGTTCCTGGCAGCAGCAGCCAGCGTGATGTCCAGGATTTCCCTGTCGGTGAAGCCGTGGTCCCGCAGTTCGAGGGTGTCGGCGTCGGTCATGGTGACCGCGTCCGTGCTGAGCCGTTCGGCGTACTCCATCATGGCCACCTCCGCCGGTGTTAGCCCCGCGTTGTGATAGTCCTTGGCGATCTGCACCAGCTCGTCCTCGGCAATGGCCCGCAGCGCCTTCAGTCCGTGGGCCAGCCGGCAGTGTGCCGAACCGAGCGACTGGGCGGCGGCCAGGGTGATCAGCTCGTAGCGCCGCACATCCATGTTCTGTGTGATGGCGCTGATCAGCGCTTCAAATGCCACATACGCCTCCGGGTTCACCGCCAGGTCCTTCGTGTGCTTGGCGACGTAACCATGGGACCGGAGGTCGTCGTCGTATATCTTCGCCTTCAGGCCGAACGCCTGGCTTTCGGGAGTGGTGGCGAGTATGGACATGGGGGATCCTTCTTCCGGCTGGGGCCACCCGCGCTGCACGGCGGTGGAGAGCCCTGGCAGCGCCGGTGCGGACAAGTGCGATATTCCTCCGCGACCACCGGCGAGTCAACACACAGACCCGGCGTGTTCGGGAGCCGGCGGCACAGTGCGTAGCAGCCGGGCCTCCATGCAGGAGTGGACCAGGAAGAACAGGTACTGACCACTCAGGTGGGCCCAACCCCGGCGCCTCACCTAACGCCGGCACCTCACCCAACCCCCGCGAGCCTGATCGCCTCCGCGAACGCGGGCAGGCTGCGCTCCACCATCTCCTCGTTGGCCGTGAGCGAGATCCGGAAGAACCCCGGTGTTTCAAACAGCACTCCCGGCAGCACAAAGACGTTGTGCGTGGCCAGGGACTCAGTGAACGCTTCGTCGTCGGGAGCCGGCGAATGGACGAACAGGTAGAACGAGCCCTCCGGCCGGTGGAGCCGGTATCCCATTCCCGTCAGCGCGTCATACAGCCGGTCCCGCTTCCGCTGCAGCTGCCCGACGTCGATGGAGAACGTCTCGAGTGCGGGCAGTGCGTACTGGAGCAGCGCGTTGGGGTAGATCCAGCCCATGGCAACCTGCAGCGCACTCAGGATCTCCCGCAGGGCGTCCCGGTCCGGCATGGTGGGCGGCAGGGCCAGGTAGCCCATGCGCTGCCCTGGAGCCAGGTGGGTTTTCCCGTAGGAGTACGCCAGCAGGGTATGCGGATAGTATTCGGCCGGGCTGTGGAAGCGGGCGCCGTCATACACAATCCGGTTGTACGCCTCGTCGGACAGGAGATAGATCCGGCGTCCGTTCCGCTCCGAGGCCAGCTCCAGCATCGCCGCCAGCTTCACCAGCAGCGCGGGCGGGTAGATCCGGCCGGTGGGATTGTTGGGGGAGTTGACGATCACCACCCGCGTGCGGGCCGTAATGGCGGAGGCGATGGCCATGAGGTCCAGGTCGAACGTCTCCGTGTTGATCAGCACTTTGACCGGAACCAGGCCGGCTTCGGTGACGATCGGCTCGTACAGGAACCACGGCGGCAGGCTGTAGATCACCTCGTCGCCAGGATCGGCCACGGCCTTCAATGCCATGGCGATGGCGGTGAAGCCTCCCGTGGTGAGGTGAATGTCTTCCGGCTCGAACGGCATCTCCAACAGGCGCTGCAACGATTCGGCGGCGGCCTGCTGGGCCTCCACGCCGTTGGATTTGTAGGCGAACCAGAGTTCATTCCTCGGTTCCAGCTGGTCCCGCAATGCCGCGACATATGCCTCTTGCGGCATTTGATGCGGATTGCCGAGTGTGAAGTCGCAGATTCCGGGTTCATTCTGGCGCCGGGCATGCATGCGCAGGAAAGCCTGGAGCCTCAGCAACGAGGGAATTGAGGCGACAGCCCTGGCCCGGGCCGGGAAATCCACCCGCGTGGAAAGTTTGGATTCGTAGAGATCGGCCATCAGAGCAGCCCCCTGTATTGAGCAGCATGGAAGTCAGCTCGCTGCTGAGCCAGTGGAGGCTGGTGGTGCGATTTATTCTGGCCTTCGCGGGCGGCAATGTAAATGGAAGATGCCTTCCACGCCATTACGGGACAAACACCGGAACAGTCAACACTCGTTTTTGTGGTTTTCGATACCCGCCGCAACACCCGTAAGGTAGGGGGCGGACCCCGGCACTACTTGTGCGGCGTCCCACGAGTTGACCGGGAACTGGGCTCGATCAACTGCGCATCCCCACCCTCACGCGGCCTTGCCGCGCCATGCCTGCCCCCATCCCCGCCGGGCCGGCCAGACCCAGGAGTATCGTTTGCTTCAGATCAACCTTGTTGCTGCCATTGCTGCCCTGCCCCTTCTGCTGGGCCTCGGAGCGGCACCTGCCGCCGCACCGTCCGCGCAGAAGCCAGCGCAGTCAGCGCCGGAAGTCCAAGCCGCTGTGCTGCAGCCCGCGAAAGTCCAGGAGGCGAAGATGCAGCCCACCAAGCGCACGCCGCCCGTCTCGAGCTCTTCGGTGAAGGTTGTGGACACCACCGCCGCGATCACCGACCCCGCGTGGTTCAAAAAGGCGTACGACGCCGGCATCCGGCTTTACGTGATGCACTCCACCGCCTGGGGTACTTGTGATCCCTGGTCCCGGACCCAGGCCCAGCTCAAGATGGCGCTCGACGCCGGCCTGAAAATCGCCGTGTACACGCGGGACGCCGCCTGCTGGCAGGGCGGCATCAACGCTGCCGGACCGTACACCGCGCAGCTGCAGTTCTTCGCTCTGGACGTTGAGCCCGGCAGCGCGGCGGTGACCCGCCAAATGGTGGACGGCGTCCGCAGCATGGGCGTGCGGCCCGTGATCTACAGCGGCAGCGGCATGTGGCCGGACCTCATGAGCAACAGCACCGCCTTCTCCGACGTCCCGCTCTGGGACACGAACACCAGCAACCTCAACTACTCAACCTGGACAGCCAACTACCTCGCCCCGGCCCCGGTGCAGTACGGCGGCTGGAACACGGCCAGCACCATGCGGATCGGCATCCAGCAGAAGTTCGAGCACAGCCTCAACGGCGTTCCGGTGGACCTGAACTCCTTCAACGCCTCGTTCCTGAAGTAGACACGGGCTGGCTCCGTCAGCGGCCGCCGGCCACCCGCCGTCGTGCGGCAAAGGCGAACAGCGCGGTGGTGGCCACCGTGGCAACGTACCCGGCCACGACGATCAGTGAGATGCCGCCCCAGAAGTAGCTGGTGGTGCTTCCGCCCTCGCCGGGAATGTACCGGGTGAGCAAATACGCGGCGGCCGCTGCAAACACCACGGAGATCAGGCCCGGCAGCCGGATCCACCAGCGTGAGGACGCCCAGTGCCCGCCGAAGCCATCCCACACGTTCCATGAATTGCCGGTGCGGATGATCAGCCACCCGGCCGGGATCGCGAACGCGCCCACCAACAGGAAGGCCGCCACGACGTCAGCGGGGCGGTGCCACTGGTTCACCACCGTGGAAATCCCGGACACGATGGCGAAGCTGCCACCCACGAAGCCTGCGAACGGCCGCCAGCGCGGCGAGGCCATCAGGAACACGGCCGCCGCGGCCGACGCAGCCAGCGTGGTGTGGCCGGACGGCAACGAATTCAATTCCAGGGTTTCGACGCCGCGGAACGGCCGGGCCGGCAGCAGTTCCTTCAGTACCTGCGTGGCGATGTTCGCGCCGATGCACGCTGCCACGGCAATGCCCGCGGCCCTCCACCTCTTGCGGATCACCGTGACAAAGAGGACGACGACGGCGGCCATCACCAGCGAGATGGTGGGCAGCCAGTCCAGGAATCTGGTGGCGGCCTTCCCGGCGGGCCCGTGGATGGCGACGGCCTCCACGAGGGCGGATTCGTCGATGTACTGCCCCGTGGTGGTCCGCACGAAGAAGTAATACGTTGCAATCAGGCCGGCAACACAGGCTAGTGTTGCGAGGATGCACAGCGCAGCCAGTCGCTTGGTGCCACGCACCTGCCCGGCGGGCCGCCGTCGTCGGGAATCTTTAAGGTGAGAACTCATCACCATCAGCGTCCCACAAAATGCTGGGAGCCGTCTGAGGAAAGTGCCTGCGCCGCGCCTCCGCTGCGGGGCCAGGAGCACCGTACCGAGGGCCACCACTGGCTGCAATTGCGCCCCAAAACAGGTAGCAAATACTCGTGCTGGCCGGTGGCGATTTTCCTACGCTAGGGATATCGGCCGCCAGCCGACCAGCACTAAGCCGGCGACCGTAGCGGATGCCAATGCCCACGACGACGGTGACACGCAGGGCATTGGCGTCCGCAAAACCCCGCATTTGCGCGCCCTGTTTCGAGGCGTATTTGCCGTCCCGCTTCCGTGCCCGGATTTGGCGTACGATTCAGCGTGCCGCGGGGCGTCCGATTACCCGTTGACACCCCGGCGACGGCGGCGCTAGCTTGAACGTATTGTCGGCCTGAACACAGCGGCCGCAATATCACCGCATCACAACTGGTCTCGTCGCCTAACTGGCATTTGATGTTTATAAACATTGGCAGGTCAGGCCCGTATGCGTCCCCTCCTGCCATCTTCAGGAGTGCTGCCATGAACCGAAAAATGAGGTATCTGTGCCTGCCCGCCACTCTGGCGCTGGCATTGCTTACGGGAATTTCCGCTCCGGCGTCCGCCGGGTCTGGCGGCGGAGGCGGGGCTGCAGGGCCGTGGCCCCCGCAGGACACCGACGGAAAGTACGTCTCCGTGCCCGATTCGTACTACGACCCTTACGAGTTCGAGGCCTGCGACACCACCATCAAGGTGGAAGCCGGCGACGAGCGCGAGGTGAAGTACAAGGGCGAGAAGAAGGACGACGGGACCCTGGTGATCAGGTTCCGGGGCGACGCCACCATTGACCTCACCCGCGTTTCCGACGGCGCCACGATCGACGAGCTGGACGTCTCCGGACCCTTCACCCAGAGGCTCGCAGCGGACGGCCTGAGCGCCCACCTCTCCGCACGGGGTCCCAGCCTGGTGTTCGCTATGGGAGCCGCTGACGAGAAGGTCTTTGAGGACGCCGGACTGCCCAAGGCCTTCTACTTCGAACGCGGACGGTTGGCAGGCAACGTTGTCTACGCCGCCGCCGACCAGATGGAGATCGTCTCCGGCGAGATCACGCACAACAGCATCCGGCACGCGAAGGACATCTGCAAGCTGCTGGACCGCGCGAAGGATGACGACCACAACCACCGGTAGATCCATGTTGCGTTAGGGGCGCTTTCCCTTCCAACTGGCGGCCATCGCACGCTGTTCGCGGCGCGTGATGGCCGCTTTCCCGAGTACATCCGAGCCGC
This sequence comes from Arthrobacter sp. NPDC093128, assembly GCF_040683875.1. NCBI lineage: Bacteria > Bacillati > Actinomycetota > Actinomycetes > Micrococcales > Micrococcaceae > Arthrobacter > Arthrobacter sp. NPDC093128. The sequence continues at coordinate 15,584 of NZ_JBFBEY010000024.1, read as the reverse complement.
CAAAACGAGTAGCGGGTACTCATGCGGCGGCGGCCCGGGGTCCCTAGGATTTTATCAACGGTCCGGTTTTACACGGACCGCCCCGCAGCAGATCCGGCGGTTATCCGCAGGGAATGTGCGCCCGGGGCTCCTTGAGCTGGGCCGGCGGCGACGAGTCTCATAAAACGTGAAGCTCGCCCCCAGTCGCCGTCGGCCCTACCAAGGGACTCCTCGGCCTCCCTATCTGCAGTGGGGCTTTTTGCGTCGGCCCGTTGTCGGGGGTGCCCGGTAGAGTGAAATCATGCCTGCCGACGCACCCAGCCAGCCCCGGGGGAAAGACTCCGAAAAGGATGCAGCCCTTCCTTCCCTGGACCGGCTTTTGGCGTCCGCCCATGTAGTGAGCCTGCCCATGCGCGTGAAGTTCCGCGGCATCACCCAGCGCGAGGCCCTGCTGCTGGAAGGCCCGCTGGGATGGGGCGAGTTCTGCCCCTTCCCCGAATACGGCGACGCCGAAGCCTCGCGCTGGCTCGCCGCCGCCGTCGAGGCCGGCTGGCAGGGCTTTCCCGCGCCGCTGCGCCACGTCATCCCCGTCAATGCCACCGTTCCGGCCGTTGCCGCGGACCGCGTTCCGGCGGTGCTGGCCCGGTTCGGCCGCGTGGATGCCGTCAAGATCAAGGTGGCTGAACGCGGCCAGACGCTCGACGACGACGCCGCCCGGGTCGCCGCCGTCCGCAACGCCCTCCCGCACGCCGCCATAAGGGTCGACGCGAACGGCGGGTGGGACGTTCCCACGGCCGTGGAGGCACTGACCCGGCTGTCCGCCGTCGGGCTGGAATACGCCGAGCAGCCGGTGCCGGACATCGAGGGCCTGGCCGAGGTGCGCCGCCGGTTGCGGGCCGCCGGCATTCCCCTGCTGATCGCCGCGGACGAAAGCGTGCGCAAGGAGGACGACCCCCTGCGCGTCGCGCGGGCTGGCGCAGCCGATCTCATCGTGGTGAAGGTGGCGCCCCTCGGGGGAGTCCGGCGTGCACTGGACATCGTGGCGCAGGCAGGGCTGCCCGCCGTCGTGAGCTCCGCGCTGGACACCTCGGTGGGGATCCGCGCCGGGCTGGCTTTGGCGGCGGCCCTGCCGGAACTGCCGTACGCGTGCGGCCTGGGGACGGTGTCGCTGCTCGCGGCCGACGTCACCCGGGATCCGCTGGTGGCCGACGACGGCGCCATCCGCCTCCGCGACGTCACCGCCGACGCCGGGCTGCTTGAGGAGTTCGCGGCCCCGGCTGGCCGCCGGGACTGGTGGCTGGACCGCCTCCGCCGGGTGCACGCAGCGCTGGCCGCCCCCGCCCAGGTCTGACGCTCTCTCACTTCCTGTGGGTTTTCCTGGGACGCTCTCTCACTTTTGGCGGGTTTTTCCGGGACGCTCTCTCACCCCTTTCTGCGGGCCACCGGCGGTTCACCGGATCTTCATCTGGTTGTCGGCTCCCGGTTGGAAGCTGCTGGCAGGGTTGGCGGGACCGCATCGGATTCCTTGGAAGGCCCCCTCATGTCTGAAACGACCGGACGCAAGTTTGCCCTGCTCCCCATGCTCGGCCACACCAAAGGCAAGCGGAGCCCCGTCACCTGCGCGCTGAAGTGCGACAACGCCTGCTCGGGCGAGGTCTGCAACAACAGCTCAAACAGCTACTTCCGCGACATCGCCTCCGCCACCATGTCCCGCCGCGCCGCCCTCGGCTTCGGCGCCGCCGGTGCGCTCGCCGTCGTGCTGGGCAGTGCGGTAACGTCCGCCGGAACGGCAGTGGCCGACGGCGGCACCGGTCTCGCCGCCGCAGCAAAGGACGGCTTCGGCAAGTCCAAGCTGCAGTTCACCGCGATCCCGTCCATCGCCGCGGACGTGGACACCCTGACCGTGCCGGCCGGGTTCGCCTGGCAGCCCGTGATCCGCTGGGGAGACCCGATCTTCAACGATGCTCCCGCGTTCGACATCAACAACCAGACGGCGGCCGCGCAGGAAAAGCAGTTCGGCTACAACAACGACTACACGGACATCCTCGAGGTTCCGGGTAGCAATGGCCGCCGCGCCGTGCTCTTCGCCAACCACGAATACACCAACGAAAACATCATGTTCCCGGCCACCATGCCGGCCGCCGATGTCCGCGCCGTGGGCCAGGCCGCCCACGGCCTGACCGTGGTGGAGCTGGAGCGGCAGAACAGGAACAAGCCGTGGAGCTACGTCCAGGGCGCCGGGCTCAACCGCCGCTACCTGAACAGCACGGTCTACGAACTCACCGGCCCCGCCGCCGGTTCCTCGCTCGTAAAGACCATCGACGACCCGTCCGGGCGCAGGATCAAGGGCACGCTCGGCAACTGCTCCGGCGGCACCACGCCCTGGGGAACCATCCTGTCCGGCGAGGAGAACTTCAACGGGTACTTCGTCTCCCCGGGCACGTCCGCCAGCGACAAGCGCTACGGCCTGACGTCGTCGGCCACGGCGCGCAAATGGGAACTGGACGACCCCCGCTTCGACACCCGCAACGCCGGCTACGCGAATGAGGTCAACCGCTTCGGCTGGATCGTGGAAGTGGACCCTTTCGACCCCACCTCCACGCCGAAGAAGCACTCCTCGCTGGGCCGGTTCAAGCACGAGGGCGCCAACGTGATCGTCGCCGAATCGGGGCACGCGGTGGCCTACTCCGGCGACGACGAGCGCTTCGACTACCTCTACAAGTTCGTCTCTGCCGAGAAATACCGCGAGGGCGACCGTAAGCACAACATGACGCTGCTGTCCGCCGGCAACCTGTACGTGGCCAAGTTCACCGGCAACTCGCCGGCGGCCGAGATCACCGGGACCGGGGCTGTCCCCGCGGATGGTTCGTTCGACGGTACCGGCGAATGGCTGCCGCTGGTGGTTGACGGGGCCTCGGCAGTGCCCGGGATGTCCGTCGAAGAGGTCCTCGTCTACACCCGGCTGGCCGCGGACAAGGTGGGTCCCACCAAGATGGACCGCTGCGAGGACGTGCAGCCCAGCCTGCACACGGGCAAGGTCTACGTTGCCTGCACCAACAACTCGGACCGCGGCAAGGCCGGCAAGGAAGGCGCCACCGAGATCAACCCGCGCAACGCCAACCGCGACGGCCACATCGTGGAGATCACCGAAACCGGCGACCAGACCTCCACCAAGTTCACCTGGAACCTGCTGATGGTCTGCGGCGATCCCGCCCAGGGCGACGTCACCTACTTCTCCGGCTTCCCGGTGGACCAGGTCTCCCCGATCTCCTGCCCGGACAACCTGGCGTTCGACTCCGTGGGCAATCTGTGGATCTCCACCGACGGGGCCCCCGCCGGCATCGGCCGCGCGGACGGCCTGTTCAAGGTGACCCTCGACGGCGCTGATCGCGGCAAGGTGGAGCAGTTCCTGGCCGTCCCGCGCGACGCCGAGACCTGCGGCCCGATCGTCCACGACGACGAGCGCACCGTCTTTGTCTCCGTGCAGCACCCGGGGGAGGAAGGCACATTCGACGCACCGAACTCGTACTTCCCGGACTACGTTCCGGCAGGCACGACGCCGGCGCGCGGCCAGGCGCGCGCCCCGCGCCCGTCGGTGGTCCAGGTCTTCCGCGGCTAGGGCCGCTTTCCACTCATCTGACCGGGTCACCCCCCGGCCCGCCCTACCTTCCAGGACGCTCTCTCACTTTTGGTGGGTTTTTTGCGGACGCTCTCTCACCTTTGGTGCGTTTTTTGCGGACGCTCTCTCACCTCCCTGGCCGCAAAGTCGGGAGGTGAGAGAGCGTCCGCTTTTTGGCGGCAGGAACTGAGAGAGCGTCCCGGATTTATCCGCAGGAAGTGAGAGAGGGTCGGAAGGGCCCGGGACTGATAATTTGAGCTTGTGAATAATCCGGCCGAGATGGTTGTCCCCAGAGTCCAGGCAGCTATTGCCCAAGCGTTCGGCGAAGAGTTCCGGGACACCGACCCGGTGGTCCGGCCGTCGCAATTCGCGGACATCCAGGTCAACGCGGCCATGGCTCTCGCGAAGAAGGTGGGCCTGGCGCCACGCGACGCTGCCGCACGCATTGTCGAGTCCCTGGAGCTCGACGGCCTCTGCACCGGCGTTGAAATCTCCGGCCCCGGCTTCATCAACCTCACGTTCGACGGCACGTGGATCGAGGAGCTGCTCAACGCCCAGGCTTCCCAGTCGCAAGGCGGGCCGGAGACGCAAGCCCAGCGCGTCGTCGTCGACTATTCCTCCCCAAACGTTGCGAAGGAAATGCACGTGGGCCACCTCCGCACCACCGTGGTGGGGGACAGCCTGGTCCGCGTCCTCGAGGCGCTGGGCCACACGGTGATCCGGCAGAACCACATCGGCGACTGGGGCACGCCCTTTGGCATGCTGATTGAGCACTGGCTGGAGATCGGCGAGGATTCACCCGAGGCCGCGCTGCTGGTGGAGGACCCCAGCGCGTTCTACCAGGCGGCGCGGGCAAAGTTCGACGGCGACCCCGACTTCGCGACGCGGGCCCGTCTCCGCGTCGTGTCACTCCAGTCGGCCCACGAGGAGACGCTGGAGGTCTGGCAGCGGCTGGTGGACCACTCGAAGGTCTACTTCAACGCCATCTACGCCACGCTGGGAGTCAGCCTCGAGGACGACCACATCGCGGGTGAAAGTTCGTACGATCGCCATCTAGCACAGCTGTGCCAGGAACTGGAGGAGCGGGGCCTGGCCCGCGTCAGCGAAGGGGCGCTGTGCACTTTCCCCGCCGGGTTTACGGGCCGGGACGGCGAGCCGCTGCCGCTCATCATCCGCAAGTCCGACGGCGGGTACGGGTACGCCACGACGGACCTCGCGACCATCCGGTACCGGGTCCGGGACCTCCAGGCCGACCGCATCCTCTACGTGGTGGGCGCCCCGCAGAACGTCCACCTGCGCATGGTCATGGAGTCGGCGCGCGAGGCTGGCTGGCTGCCTGACACGGTCGAAGCCACCCACGTGCAGATCGGCAACGTGCTGGGCGAGGACGGCAAGATCCTAAAGTCCCGCTCGGGCACGCCGGTGAAGCTGATGGCCCTGCTGGACGAGGCTGTGGACCGCGCCCGGGCCGTGGTGGACTCGAGCCGCCCGGACCTCCCGGAGGACGTGCGCGCCGTGACCGCCCGGCAGGTGGGCATCGGAGCGGTGAAGTACGCCGACCTCTCCGTGGGCCACGATACCGAGTATGTATTCGACTTTGACCGCATGCTTGCACTCAGTGGCAACACCGGCCCGTACGTGCAGTACGCCGCCGCGCGGATCCGCTCCATCCTGCGGAAGGCCGGCGAGGCGGAGTCTGTGGGCGACGCGGAGTCTGCTGGGGAGGCGGGGTCTCTGGGCGAGGCGGCTTCCCCGGGCGAGACGGCCGGCGGGCCGACGGCGGCTGCGTCCATCGCCGTCGTCGAACCCGCTGAACGTGCCCTGGCCCTGCACCTGCTGGAGTATGGTGCCAACCTTCGCCGGGTGGGGGAACTCCTCGAGCCGCACCGGTTGTGTGCGTACTTGTTCGAGCTCGCGCAGCTGTTCACGTCCTTCTACGACCAGTGCCCCGTGCTCAAGGCGGACGATTCGGTTCGCCAGTCGCGGCTGGCCCTGTGCGCACTGGTCCTCCACAGGCTCTCCGAGGGGCTCGACCTGCTGGGCATCGAGACCCCGGAGAACATGTAGGCGCAGGGACGCTCTCTCACATCCTGCGGGTTTTTGACCGACGCTCTCTCACTTCTGACGCACTCCATCCGTGACCTTCGCAGCTCGCCGTACGTGGAGTATTCTTGTCTACTCGAGTAGAAAATGGTCGGATCATGTGAGGACCCATGGATAGCATCACCAAATATCGGCAGTCAACGGACACTCTGCGCCGGATGGTGGAACGGGCCTACGGGAGTGACCTAGTCCCCGTAGCGGATACGGGGTGGATGCAGGAGCTTTTCTTTGGCATGAAACTGGCTGCGCCTTAGGAGTCGATGTCTGCCGGGCAACAGTTCGCGTACAGCGAGGCACTCGGCGGGATGAACCGCGAGCTGAACTCAATCCGCGGAACGACCTTCGGGCCGCCGACCGGGCGACCGGATCCCAATTGGCGATCCGCATTTACAGCCGGGCTCCGCTCCACAGCCGTTGAGGGTTCACTGCAGGGCGCATCGCACGACCATGACTAACAGGATGTGAGAGAGCGTCCGGGTTTTTGGAGCAGGATGTGAGAGAGCGTCCGGGTTTTTGAGCGCAGGATGTGAGAGAGCGTGGCAGTGAAGTGTGCCAGGTTGCGAGGCCTGCCTGCGCCTAGCTTGTGATGCTTGACACGTGTTAGGCCTTGATCTACAGTTCCTAACACGTGTTAGGAAGGAAATTGACATGACCGGAGCCACAAACGGGCACCTGCGGGAATTCACCCGCCGTACCGCCCTTGGTGCCCTCGGCGCGGGAATTATCGGAGCAACCGTGGCATCGTGGCCGCGTCTCTCCGGGACGGACATTCCGGGCCGCGGGGACAACAGCCTCAGCATCGCCATCATGGGCACCGCCGCGGACGCCGCCGCCCGCCAGCGCGCCATCGACGCTTTCACCCGTCTCCACCCGGAGATCAAGGTCAAGGTCCAGGCCATCCAGGCCGCGGACTGGAAAGACTTCTTCACCAAGATCCTCACCATGGTGGCCGCAGGGACACCACCGGACGTGGTCTACGTTGCCACCGAAGGCGCCCAGCTGTTCGCCGAAAAACTCGCCCACCCGCTCGACGAGTACGTACGCCGCGACGCCGCGGACATGGCGGAGTTCTTCGACGACGTCCACCCCAGCCTGGTGGAGGCCTTCATGTACAAGGGCAGCCTGTACCAGCTCCCCATGGACTGGAACGCGGCCAACATGTACTACAACACCACCGCCTTCGCGCAGGCAGGGCTCGAGCGCCCGGCGGATGACTGGACCCACATGGACTTCCGGAACAGCCTCGCCGCCATGCGCAAGGCCCGCACCTCGGACTTCACCCCGTATTACTGGACCAACCGGCTCTTCGGCGGTGTGGTGCCGTGGCTGTACGCGAACGACACCAGCTTCCTGAAGGAGACCAGGTCCGCCGGCGGGGAGTGGCTTTGGGACGGCTTCTACGCCAACGATCCCTCCCGCAGCCTCAGGTCGGGCGGGTACCAGTGGCTGGAGCCCAACGCCAACGACGACCGCGTGTTCGAGTCCTTCGACTACCTGCGCGGGCTGGTCAAGGACGGACTCGGGGTCCGCCCGGAGGAAGGCGGCGGTGGTTCACTCGTCGGGCTGTTCGCGTCCAACCGCATCGGGACGACGCCGGCCGGCGGCTACTGGGTGCAGGGCCTGCATGAGGCCGGGATGGGCGAAAACGATTTCGACGTCCAGTTCTTCCCCCGCTGGAAGACCCAGCGCCACCAATTCGGCACCGCCGGCTACGCGATCATGAAGACCGCAAAGGACAAGGACGCCGCCTGGGAGTGGATCAAGTTCAGTTCCAGCCGCGAGGCGATGGAACTGATCTTCCCCAACCCGATCACGACGCCGGCGCGCCGCTCCATGGTCAACGAGGAGCTCTACGCCGGCAAGGGACCCGCCAATTGGAAGGTCTTCTACGACACCCTGGACAGGTTCCCCACCACCGGCCCCATTCCGGCCCCACCGCAGCAGGCAGCCGTCGAAACGGCCCTGATGAAGAACGTATCGCTGGCTGTCAGCGGCGACGAGCGCCAGCTCAAGCAGGCCCTCGCCTCCATGCAGCGCGACCTTGAACTGGCCCTGAGGAGGCAGTCATGAGCACCACCACCCCGCCGCGGGAGCGGCCGAGGCAGGCGGCCGGGCAGGCTACGCAGGCCAAGGCACCCGTAACGAACGGCAGGAACAGCCAGCGCTGGCTGGCCTGGATCTTCCTGGCCCCCACCATCCTGGGCATGGGCCTCTTCACCCTGATCCCGATCGTGGCATCCGTGGTCCTTGCCTTCTTCCGCTGGGACATCATTTCGGCGCCGACCTTCGTGGGCTTCGACAACTTCTCCGAAGTGGTCCAGGACCCCACCGTCCGGGTGTCCTTCCTGAACACAATCCTGTTCGTGGTGGTGGCCGTGGCCTTCCAGCTCGGGCTCGCCCTGGCACTGGCCATCATGGTGCAGGAGAAGATGCCGGCCTGGCTGCGCGTATTCTTCCGCTCCGCCTTCTTCTTCCCGCTGATCCTGTCCGCGGCCTCGGTTTCCATCTTCATGCGGTACCTCTTCAACGAGCAGTTCGGCGTGGTCAACTGGTTCCTGTCCCTCGCGGGCATCCCCGCGGTGCCGTGGCTGACCACGCCGGGCGGGTCCGCCGCCGTCGTGATCCTTGTCTACGTGTGGCAGAACTTCGGGTTCTCCTTCCTGCTGTTCATCGGCGGCCTGGCCTCCATTCCCGTGGAGACATACGAAGCGGCATCGATCGACGGGGCCACCGGCTGGCGCAAGCACCTCTACGTGACGCTGCCCCTGCTGAGCCCCACCACGCTGGTGGCCTCGGTGATGGCGATCATCAGCGCCCTGCAGGTGTTCGACCAGCCCTACGTGCTGACCCGCGGCGGACCCGGCGACTCCACCCGCACCGCCGTCATGGTCATCTTCGAATCGGCCTTCCAGCGCCTCGAGTTCGGTCAGGCCTCCGCCATCGGCGTGCTTCTCACCCTGATCATCATGGCCATCACGGCCGCGCAGTTCCGGCTCAGCAAACGATTCGTCTTCTACCAGTAAGGCCAGCCATGACAACCACAACAGACCACGGCCTGGCTGGGCATTCCCCCCGGCTCTCGGAAGGCCTCCCGGAAACGTCACCCAACCGGCGCAGGTTCAGCTGGAATTTCGCTTTCCGCATCGTCCTGCTGCTGATCGCGGCAACCCTGACGCTGGGCCCGGTGCTGTGGACCCTGTCCACGTCGCTGCGGTCGCCGTCGGAATCCTTCAAGCTGCCGCCGTCGTTCTTCCCGTGGAACCCGGATTTCACGTCCTACGGTGAAGTATTCCAGAAACTGAATATCTTCCTGCTCGTCCTCAACAGCGCCCTGGTGACCGGGCTAATCGCGTTGGGCCAGATGGTGACCGCGGCGATGGCAGGCTACGCCTTCGCGCACCTGAAGTTCCGCGGCCGCGGCGCACTCTTCTCGATCGTGCTGGCCACCATGATGGTGCCGGTGCAGGTCACGATCGTGCCCGTCTTCATGCTGATCCGCGGCATGGGCCTTTCGGACACGCTGCTGGCACTGATCCTGCCGGCCATTCCGACGGCGTTCGGCACCTTCCTGATGCGCCAGTACTTCATGGGGCTCCCGGCCGAGCTGGCCGAGGCCGCCTCGATCGACGGCGCCTCACCCTGGCGGACGTTCCGTTCCATATATGCACCACTGGCGATGCCAGGCATGGCGATCGTGGGAATCCTCGCATTCAACTTCCATTGGAACGAGTTCTTCCGCCCGCTCATCCTGACCATCTCCGAGCAGAATTTCACGCTCCCGCTGGGACTTGTCTCGCTCCAGGGCAACCTGGGAACCGGCAGCATCTCCGTGGTGCTTGCAGGCGTGGTCCTGTCCATGATCCCGGCGCTGGTGGTCTTTATGTTCGGCCAGCGCGCACTCCAGGACGGCCTCACGGCCGGCACCGGAAAATAACCTCCTCACCGAAAGGCCCCCTGTTATGCCCTCCCCGGACCTCGCCGCCTTGCGCTTCGACGACGTCGCCGCCGCCCACCCCGATCCCGCCTTCCCGCGGTTCCACCCGCGTCCCGCGCAGGGCTGGATCAACGATCCCAACGGCATCAGCTACATCAACGGCCGCTACCACGTGTTCTTCCAGTACAACCCGGACTCCACCCGGCACCACAGGATCGCCTGGGGCCACGTGAGCTCCGCCGACCTGGTGCGCTGGGAGGAACACCCGGTGGCGCTGCGTCCGCAGCAGGGCGGACCGGATGAGTACGGCTGCTGGACCGGTGTGGTGACGGACGACGGCGGTGTTCCCACCGCCGCGTACTCGGGCGTCCACGGCGCCGGGGGCCACTCCCAGGTGGTCATCGCCCGCGGCTCGGAGGACCTGGTCCGCTGGGAGCAGACCGGCCACGTTGCGGCCTCGATGCCGAACGACGGGAGGGTCACCGCGGTGCGCGACCCGTTTATCTTCCGTTTCAACGGCAGGCGGTACGCCATGCAGGGCGCAGGCCTCGCCAGCGGGCACGCCGCACTGCTGCTGTACACGGTGGAGGACCTGTCCGACTGGAAGTACCAGGGCATCTGGCTGACCTCGGAGAATCCGGTGGCTTCGGAGTACACGCCCGCCGAGATCTGGGAATGCCCGCAGCTGGTGCGGGTGGCGGATTCCTCCGGGGTGTCCGGGAACTCCGGGTCCCGGTCCGCGGGGGAGTCCGCAGGCGACGCCGGCACCTGGCTGATGATGTTCTCCCTCTGGCTCTCAGGTGACGCGCACGAACACGCCAACGGCGTGGGACACCTGGTCGGCTCCCTGACCGAAGACCCGGCGACCGGACTGCCGGTCTTCACGCCCCGCGGCGGCGGGAAGTCCGACCTCGGACGGGACTTCTACGCGCCCCAGATCGTGGCGCTGGAGGACCGGGCCCTGCTGTGGGGCTGGGCCAATGAAGGACCGGGCCGCGATGGACGCCGCGGCCGCAGCCAGGACGAAATAGACGCCGCCGGCTGGGCCGGGGTCCTGACCTTCCCGCGAGAACTCTCCGTGGTCGACGGCGCCCTTGCCGTCAGCCCTGCCCCCGAGGTCGACGCCTACCGTGGAGCGCTGACGGCCAGCCAGACGGCAGGATCCGTTGTACTGCCTCCGTTTGCTGAAGCCTTGATTACTGCCGGTGCGGCTATTGGAGACGGGACTGGCGGCGGGGCCGGCGGCGGGAACACCGCCGTCGAACTCCTGCTCGTGGGCGACGGCGGCCGCCAGAGCGTGTTTAGCGGCACCCTCGAGCCGGGGGAGGAGCTGAGGGTCTTCGTCGATGCCTCACTGGTGGAGGTCTACCGCGCCGGTTCCGTGGCCACCACGCTGCGGGCTTACCCGGCTCCGGGGGAAGAGTGGCAGCTGCACTTTCCCGCCGGCGCGGCGGCGGACGTCTGGGAACTGAAGCAGCCTAAATAGCGGACAGCGGTACTTAGCGACGGCGGCACTCAGCTGGGTGCCGCCGTCGTGCCGTTCGGCCGTGGTGCCGCCGTCGCAGGCGGCGGGAATCAGCTGCGGCCCGGCGGTGCGGGCGCCGTGGACTCTCTGATTACGAGGCGGCAGGGGACCAAGGTCTCGAGGCCGTCAACCCGCGCAGGTTCCGAACCGCCGTCGCCCTCGATCCGTTCCAACAGCTGGGTCATGGCCGCGGCTCCCATTTCTCGAAGCGGCAGGGCCATGGTGGTGAGCGCGGGGACCATGGTATCGGCGATGTGCAATTCGTCGTCGTAGCCCATGATCGAGAGGTCTCCGGGCACGTTGAGGCCTAGGCGGGCGGCGGCCAGCATGACGCCGATGGCGACGCGGTCGTTGGCGGCCATGATGGCGGTGGGCCGCTCGGCGGGCGACGCGCCGTCGAGCAGTTTCATGGCGCCGTGGAATCCGTCGTCAATGTCCCATCCGGCGAAGCTGATCCGGTCTTCCCGGACCGGAAGGTGGGCCCCGGAGTAGGCCTCGCGATAGCCGGCGACGCGAAGGGGTGCGGCCGAGGCGTTGGCGGGGCCGGCAACCATGGCGATATCGCGGTGGCCCAACTCCAGCAGGTGGCTAGCGGCTTCCCTGCCGCCGCGCACTTCGTCCGGGATCACGTGGGATAGGGCCGGCGCCGGGGCGTTGTCGAAGCAGTTGGCCAGGACCGACGGAACCCGAAGCATCCCCGGCGGCACCTCCAAGCGCTTTAGACCCTCCGTGACGTACATGAGTCCCTCCACCTGCCGGTCCAGAAGGGTCTCCACGGCGCTCTCATCCCGGGCGGCGTCGAACTCCGTGTCCATGGCTACGGTGACAAAGCCGCGGCTGCGTGCGACGTCGTCGGCCCCGCCAATGATGTTCCCGTCAAAGGCGCTGACGACCACGTGGTCCGACACGATCCCGATCACCCGCGACTGCTGGTTGCGCAGGCTCAGGGCAATCTTGTTCGGCGAGTAGTTGAGGGCAACGGCTGCTTCCCGGATGCGCTGCTGGCTTTCCGCGGCCACGTTGCCGTCACCCCGCCCGTTGAGCACGAGCGACACAGCGCTGCGCGAGACACCCGCCAGCTTGGCGACGTCCAGTGCGGTGGCCTTGCGGTTCATGGGCTGATCCTCCGGGTGGGAAAACACTGCTTTGCTGCAGTTTACCTAACTCGTGTGAGCTGGTGCGCGCCCCTGCGATCCTCTCTCACTTTTTGTGGGTTTTCCTGCGACGCTCTCTCACTTCCTGCGGGGTTTCCCGTGACGCTCTCTCACTTCGCCGAAGAAAGTGAGAGAGGGTTGGGGTTTGGGCGGCAGGAAGTGAGAGAGCGTTGGGGTTGATGGGAGACTGGATTGGTGACTTCCGAGAACCCGCTGGACCCGCTCAACGTCTATGCCGCTGCCGACGACGCCCCTCTTTCCGAAGGTGACGCCACCGGCGCCCCGGCCGAAGCAGCACCGGCCCAAGCAGCGCAGGACTCCCGCGGCCACGCCGATGGCGCCACGCGCACCGACGCGGCGCAGGGCACACTGACCGCTATCGAGGCTTCCCGGATTGCCGTGTCCGCCCTGCTCGACGGCGGCGTCCGGTATGTAGTGGTCTCGCCGGGTTCGCGGTCAGCACCCATGGCCTATGCGCTCGCCGAGGCCGACGCCGCCGGCCGCGTGGAGCTCCTGGTCCGGATCGATGAGCGTTCCGCCGGCTTCACTGCCCTGGGCCTTGCCCTGTCCACGGGAGCGCCGGCCGCCGTGCTCACCACGTCCGGGACCGCCGTCGGGAACCTCATGCCAGCCGTCATGGAGGCCAACCACGCCGCCGTGCCGCTGGTGGTGCTGTCCGCTGACCGGCCTGACGAACTGCGCGGCACCGGCGCCAACCAGACCACCGTCCAGCTGGACCTCTTCGGCGAGCACGTGCGCTTCGCCGTCGACATTCCCGCGGGCACCGATCCGGAACGCGCCGTGGAGACCGCCCTCAGCGCCGCCACCGGCGTGTTCGAAGACGTCGCGCCCGGGCCCGTCCAGCTGAACCTGGCTTTCCGAGATCCGCTGGTTCCCGCCGCCGGCGACCACCTGCCGGAAAAAGCGGGCCGCAGGACGTGGAGGATCGGACGCGGCCCGGAACCGCTGACCCTTCCGCCCGCACCCGCCAGTCTGGAGGAACGGCGCACCGTGGTGCTGGCCGGGCACGATGCCGGTCCGGTCGCCGAAGCCTTCGCCCGCGCCCATGGCCTGCCGCTGCTCGCCGAACCGTCCTCCAACTCACGCTTCGGCCCGAATGCCGTGGGCCCGTACCGGCTCCTGCTGGAGCACTTCGGTCCGGATTCCGCCCAGCCGATCGAGCGGGTGGTCCTGTTTGGCCGGCCGACCCTCTCGCGCCCAGTCTCCGCGCTGCTGGCCCGTGCCGACGTCCCGTCCGCCCTGTACCAGCCGGTTCCTGTGGCCTGGTACGAACCGGGCCGGCGGACCGAACTCCCGCTGGACAACCTCGCGGACCTCGCCGATTTCTCCGGCCGCGGCTCCTCGGCGTGGCTGGATACCTGGCTGCTGGCCGGTGCCGCCGCGCAGCACGCGCTCGACCAGGTGCTGTCCGGAGAGACCGCGGCAACCGGGCCGTCCGTCGGTGCGCTGGTGTGGAAGCATGCGCGCGGGCAGCTGATGCTGGGGTCCTCCAACGGCATCCGGGACGTGGACCTCGCGGGTCAGCCCCTGCCCGAACCGCAGGCCACGGTGTTCGCCAACCGCGGCCTCGCCGGGATCGACGGCACCATCTCGACCGCCACCGGCATTGCCTGGGGCGGCCGGCAGGAAACCACCCTCCTGGTCGGCGACGTCACCTTCCTGCACGACGCCGGCGGCCTCCTCCTGGGCTTCGCCGAGAACGATCCCCTCCTGCGCATCGTGGTCCTGAACGACGCCGGCGGGGCCATCTTCAACCTCCTGGAACACGGAGCCGTGCAGCAAGCCGGAACATACGGGAACGCCGTCGAGCGCCTCTTCGGCACCCCGCACTCAGTGGACATCGCGGCACTCGCCGCAGCGTACGGCGTCGGACATTGTGCGGTAAGTACGACGGCGGAACTCGCCGAGGCGCTCGCCGCACCGCGGTCGGGGCGCAGCATTATTGAGGTCCGCACGGACCGGCAGGGCCTCCGGGAGCTGCACGGCCGCATCAAGGCCGCAGTGGCGGAAGCGGCGTCGGGAGTCCTGGCCGGCTGACCCCGGACGCCGTTTCGGTCCGAGGACACAGATTATCCCGCGTCCTCAGACCGAAACAGTGTCCCCCCTCCAATTCAGGCTTTCCACATAGCCGCTTCGACCTCTGTCGGCCACCCTGCGTGCCCTGCAATGGTGCGGTATGAGTAAGCTTCCCCGCCTGATTCTGACCCGACACTTGGCCGAGACCGGCGCAAGCACGCGCCCGCTGCCGGCAGCAGTGAAATCGGGCTCGCTGGTGCGTATCCGGCAGGGTGTGTACGTGGAGGCTTTAGCCTGGGACGGGCTCGCCGCATGGCAACGCTACCGGCTGAAGATCGAGGCGGTCGCTGAGACCGCCATCGTTCCGCCGATTTTCTCGCATCATTCCGGCGCCGTCCTCTGGGGTATCCCCACGATCCAGCGAGGCCAGCCCATTCACGCCCTCACTACGTCCAGGGGAGGCGGCAGGTCCCGCGGCGGTGTGCGGAGGCATCTTGTGGGGCCCGGAATGCTCGACGTCGACACCGTGGACGGTCTGCTCGTCACCTCACGGGTGGTGACGGTGCTCGATCTCGCGGCAGCCGTCCCGTTAGCCGAAGCAATTGTTCCGCTGGACCATGTGCTGAAGCCGGACAACGCCCGGTCGCTCCCCGCACTGACCATGGCGGAGCTTCTCGCGGCGGTGGCCGGACGCTACTCCGCTGCTGCCGAGCGTCGGGTGAGGGCTGCCCTGGAGTTTGCCGATGCCCGGTCCGGTTCTCCAGGCGAGTCATACAGCCGAGGGTTGATTCACACAGCGGGTTTCGCGGCACCAACCCTGCAGCACGAGGTCCGGAGCTCCACCGGCTTCGTGGCCTTTGCCGACTTCTATTGGAGGGGCAGCCGCACCGTAGGGGAGTTCGACGGCGTGGCGAAGTACCTCAAGCCGGAATACCTCAACGGCAGGACTTCCGGGCAGGCGGTGGTGGATGAAAAGCTGCGGGAGGACAGGATCAGGGCGACCGGCCTGAACGTGGTCCGGTGGGTGTGGAGTGACCTGCGGAAGCCGGGCGAGCTGGAAGGAAAGTTGGCGGCTGCAGGCGTGCCCCGCCGTCGTAGAGGGTCCAGGACGCAGAATCGGCCCGGGGACACCGGAATATGAGGCCTCCGCCTCCGAGGCACGGCGCAAGGGGGTCGACGTCGTCCTGGGACCGACCATCAACCTGCACCGGTCCCCTTTGGGCGGACGGCACT
>NZ_JBFBEY010000023.1:0-72819 GCF_040683875.1 Arthrobacter sp. NPDC093128 | reverse complement strand
ATCACCGACCTCGCCAACAGGTGGGGGTTCTACCACCCGAGCCGGTTCGCCGCCAGGTACCGGCAAAAGTACGGCGAACTCCCCAGCGAAACCCTCAACGGCACGTCTAAACATCAATACCGCCGCTTACGCTGCACCGAACGAATTGAGTAAAGCGACCACCCAGCCTATGCATGGCAGAAACTGATCTTCATCGTCAGTCTCGCGGTCATGCGGGCTTCCAATGGCCACATCCAGAGCCACATCAGGGTCGCCCTCGAATTGGGCCTGACTCCGACCGAAATCCTCGAAGCCATCGAAATTTCCCTTCCGGAAGCGGGAATCGTCGCGTTCCAGGCCGGCCTTGAAGCATCGCGCGAAGTCGTCGACGCTGATGGAATCGAACCGACAGTCAAGGTCCACGAGGGTGCAAGGGGGGCTCCTGAGCAAACGGGCCATCGACTGGCAGCATCCGCATCTGCGGAGGCACCGACTAGCACCCGGTGACATAGGCCTGATGATAGGGCCAGACAGTTGCCATTGCGCTGGTCTTGCAACACGTGAACAATCCAAGTACCCCCAGTGCTGCTGCCTAATGACCCCTGCGTTGCTTAGCATCCAGAAGCGGCGTGAAGGTCGACCTGCTGACCGGCAGAACGAACGCAACACGCGCCATGTCGTCATACCCGCCAGCAAGTTCCCCGACGATGCCTAGGCAGATCGGGTCGGTTAAAGCTCGTAGCACGTTCTCAAGCCTGGTCTCCTCCCGCTCCGGATCCAGCCTGCGGCCTGTTCCCTCCACCTGCCCAGTTGCGGGCGTAAGCGGCCTCCACTCGCGAGATGCGCACACCCTTAGAGGTACGGCAGACATCGTACTTTGACATATATCGTACTATGAGTGTTATCGTACTAACGAGCCCCCGAGCGGGACTCCCAGAACGAGCACGGTCCCGGTGGCCACCCGCTCAAAAATGTCTGAAACGAGGAGAATCTACATTGAACAGCCTGTTCACACCCCTGAAGCTACGTGATCTGGAGATCCCCAATCGTGTCTGGATGGCACCAATGTGCATGTACTCCGCAGCATCCGAGGGACCGGAGACCGGCGTACCAACAGACTTCCATCTCACCCACCTGGCCAGCAGGGCAGCAGGCGGCGCCGGACTCGTAATGGCTGAGGCCACCGGCGTCCGTCCTGACGGACGCATCAGCCCCTGGGACCTGGGCTTGTGGAACGAGCGTCAGCAGGAAGCGTTCGCGCTGATCACGGCTGCGATCCGTTCCCACGGAGCAGTGCCTGCCATCCAGCTTGCCCATGCCGGACGGAAGGCCTCCGTTGACAAACCCTGGCTTTCCGATGGCTACGTCCCTGAAGCCGACGGCGGCTGGAAGGCCGTAGCCCCCAGCCCCGAACCCTACGATGGCCTGCCCACCCCGCAGGAGCTGAGCGTAGACGATATTCAGCAGCTAGTGAGAGACTTCGCCCATTCCGCAATGCTCGCCCTGAAAGCCGGGTTCCAGGTGGTTGAGATCCACGGAGCCCACGGCTACCTGATCAACTCCTTCCTTTCCCCGGCCGCCAACAATCGAACGGACGCCTACGGCGGAACCTTCGAGAACCGGTTGCGGTTCCCGCTCGAGGTAGTCGACGCCGTCAGAGAAGTCTGGCCGGACGACCTCCCTGTCTTCTTCCGCACCTCAGCCACCGACTGGCTAACGGAGAACCCCGAAGACGGGCGCGAAGGCTGGACCAGCGAAGACACCGTCCGCCTCGCCAAGGAGCTCCAGGCCCACGGTGTGGACCTGCTGGATGTCTCCACGGGCGGCATGGTCCGAGATGCGAAGATTCCCGCCGGGCCGAACTACCAGGTCCCCTTCGCCGCCCAGGCCCGCGACCAAGCCGGCATCCCCACAAGCACCGTCGGCCTGATCACCGAACCCCACCAGGCTCAGGAGATCATCAGTACAGGTCAGGCCGACGCCGTATTCCTCGGCCGCGAACTCCTGCGCAACCCCTACTGGCCGCAGCACGCCGCTCAGACACTCGGCACTGAACCCCGCTGGCCCGACCAGTATGACTATGTCGTGAAGCGGCGCAGGCGCTAGCAAACAAAGATCGCGTACCTCGGCCAATCAACCGGAACACGCAGACGAAACAACTGCGAGGCGCTCGGCTTATTGTCCGAAACCGCAATGTTAGAAAGAAGTCCACTATGAATCATCTTGAAGGAAAGATCGTCGTCATCACCGGCGCTTCATCCGGCATCGGTGCCGCCACAGCCACGGCACTCTCGGCGCATGGGGCGACGATCGTCGCAGCTGCCCGGAACCAGGACCGGCTCGATGCTCTCGTGGGCGAAATCCATAAGGCCGGCGGTACCGCGGCCTCCCGGGTCACCGACGTTACAGACATTGACGACGTTCGCGCGCTGGCCGAGTTCGCCGTCGGGACCTATGGCACCATCGACGTTCTGGTGAACAACGCAGGATTGATGCTGTTCTCCTCCTGGAAGGACCTGGCATTCGAGGACTGGGGCCGGATGATTGATACAAATATTCGCGGCTACCTCAATTCCATCCATGCCGTCCTACCCATCATGCTGGAGCAGAAATCCGGTCACATCTTGAACATGGCCTCCGTCGCCGGGCACCAGATTGGCGAGTCCGCAGGCGTTTACAGCGCCACCAAGTTCTTCGTTCGCGCCATCACCGAGAGCATGCGCAAAGAACTCGGCGTCCACCATGGCATACGCGCCAGCACCATCAGCCCCGGCGTCATCGACACGGGCTGGGCTGACAAAGTGGGCGACCCAGCCGGAAGAGAAGCAGCCAAGGAACTCAACAACCTGGCCATCACCTCTGAGGCAGTGGCCGACGCCACCGTCTACGCCCTTAACCAGCCCGCAAACACCACCGTCAACGACCTGGTCATCTCCCCTACCCGCCAAGACTGGTAACAACCAGCTGGAGGCCAGTCAGCACCTAAGGCGCGAGCAGCCGTTTGGCTTCCCTCAGGCCATCAAGGCCGCATGACACCATCGACGGCCAGCTCCAGCCAAGTCCTGACCAAGACGGCACTCAGCCGAACGAAGGGAAACCCGACCCACATGGAGAATAATGTTTACAGCTAACGCTTACGCTGCCCCGTCCGCTGACGGAGCCCTCGTTCCCACCACCATCGAGCGCCGCGACGTCGGCCCGCGTGATGTGCTGATCGAGATCAAGTACGCCGGCATCTGCCACTCCGACATCCACACCGTCCGCGGCGACTGGGGACCCCAGCAGTACCCGCTGGCCCCCGGCCACGAAATCGCCGGAATCGTCACCGAGGTCGGCGCCGAAGTCACCAAGCACACCGTCGGCGACCGCGTCGGCGTCGGCTGCATGGTCAACTCCTGCCGCGAATGCGTCAACTGCCAAAAGGGCGAAGAGCAGTACTGCCTCAAGGGAATGACCGGCACCTACGGCGCCGTGGACCGCGACGGCACCATCACCCAGGGCGGCTACTCCACCCACGTCGTGGTGACCGAGGACTTCGTCGTGCGGATCCCGGAGGGCATCGAGCTCGACGTCGCCGCGCCGCTGCTCTGCGCCGGCATCACCACCTACTCGCCGCTGCACCACTGGGGCGCCGGACCCGGCAAGAAGGTTGCCATCGTCGGACTCGGCGGGCTCGGACACATGGCCGTCAAGATCGCCCACGCCATGGGCGCCGAGGTCACCGTGCTGTCGCAGTCGCTGAAGAAGCAGGAGGACGGCCTGAAACTGGGCGCGGACCACTACTACGCCACCAGCGACGAGAACACCTTCTCGGACCTGGCCGGCAGCTTCGACCTGATCATCAACACCGTCAGCGCCAAGATCGACATCAGCTCCTACCTGCAGCTGCTGACCCTCGACGGCGCCCTGGTGAATGTCGGTGCCCCGGCGGAACCGCTCCCGGTGAACGTCTTCTCACTCATCATGGGCCGCCGCTCCTTCGCCGGCTCGGCGATCGGCGGCATCCGCGAAACCCAGGAAATGCTCGACTTCTGCGCCGAGCACAACCTCGGCGCCGAGATCGAAGTGATCCCGGCTGAGAAGATCAACGACGCCTACGAACGCGTCCTGGCCTCCGACGTCCGCTACCGCTTCGTCATCGACGCCACGACGTTCTGAGCGCGTCCAGCCTGGCGTTCTGGCTGTGATTGGCTAGATCGCCATTCATAACGATGGTTCGCCCAGAGGTTCGTGAGGTTCGTTCCGTCCCCCGCTGGCGCTATGCGCCCCGGACAGGAGCCCGGACCGGATATCCGGTCCGGGCTCCTGTCTTGCGATGCGGCTGAACGCACTTTGTGCGCCGCCGCCCGCTCCAGCAAAGTGCCCATCCGGTTGATTACGTGTACTGCCAAGCAATTCAATGAGGTTCCGGCCGTGCCAAATGAGATGCCATGCGTGAGCGGCTACCAGGCTCGGAGTTCTCGCGTTACTCCGAACGGTACGGCATCACTCAATGCGACTGTGAAACTATCCATGCTGTGTCTTGTGACTAGGATTCCCTGGCGCCCGCCCATCAGGGCATTTTGTTCGGCCGCCCTAACAGCAACGTCCAACTGGTAATCCATGCTTTCGCGATCGGTTACCGTGAGCGCCAGGGGGAAGTCGTGCCCGAGGATCATTGAGTCCTCCCTTCGCTGTATTTGTCCGCGCTGACGGCTGCTGCCAGCGGCATCCGGCTGTTGATGGCTGGACGTGGCGCACTGGGCGTCTGGAGCAACTTATTCACTGGCTCGACGCCGCTACTGCCTCTACGCCTTCACGGTGATCGAAGGCTCGCCGGTATCCTTCGTTGTCCACGATCCAAATGACGCTCGAGTCTGCGGTCTTCGATTCAACCTTCGCCGAAAAGGGACTCCTGCCCGGTTCAGCAATCGTGACTTGGACATCAACGTCCAGCGCCGTCCAGTCTTGCACTGCAATGTACTCATCGATCAACGCTTCTTTCCTTTCAAATTGAACAGGCGACTATTAACTTAGAAAAGGGCCACAGACGGTCGCAGGCATCGAGGTTTGCGCCCAAGGGTCGATCAAGGAGCTTCCTGGGGAACATTTTCCGACGTATATGTAAGCACGTGGCGTGCTTCCAGACAGGGAAGCACCTGTTCGACGGTCAGGTTTAGAAAATGGGGACTTGCTTGATGGTCGTCAAAGTCTTCCTCTGTATGGAACGACTCCAGGATCATAATTTGCCGCGGGTTCTCGAAGCCTCGGTAGAACTCATAGCAGAGATTCCCAGGCTCCCGTCTTGTGGCAGCGGCCATCTTGGTCAGCAGACCGAGGACCTTATCGGCCATGTCAGGCTTACAGTCGTATTTGACGATTACTTGGAACAAGAGCTCTCCCTTGAGCATTCTGCGCACTTACCTAGTTCACTGGCAAGGGTTCAACTGGGGCCCTTTAACGTCGTACTGTATGACAATCATTACAAAGCGTCGAGTATGGCGTGTAATATGACGCGCCCTGAGGCTCGATCGCAGCCAGGGCCCGTGGCTGGTCGCAAAAGGTAGTTGACAACTGGCAATGCCAGGGCGTCGTCATCTCCGGGGCGCCCCCGCCCACCTCGCGATGACTTAGGATGGGGAGCGTGTCGCTTCGGAATATTATGGATGACCCCGCCTTCCGCATCGGCGCTTTTAAACAGGCGTCCCAGCGCCGCAGCAGGGAAAAGCTCGCTCGCGTTCTGGATGTGACACGTCAGTTGCTCATCAAGGAAGGCCTGCAGGCCGTGAGCACCACCAGGGTGGCGGCGGATGCCGGAATCTCGGTCGGCTGGATGTACGCGTACTTCGAAAACCGTCAAGCACTGCTCGAAGAGATCCTCATCGGCTGCCTTCGCGGGCTGGACGAAGCCATGGACGACGCAGGATTGGACCTCGGCGGGCCTGACTGGCGCCCCAAGGCTGACGCCGGGGTTCGGGCCTGCCTGGAATACTTTTCCACCGACGCCGCCTTCCGCGGGTTGTGGTTCGCCGATGAATTCTCAGGCCGCATGCTGCAGGTCAACCGGATGCACGACGACGTGATGGCGGCCTGGCTGGCCGGCACCATCACCCACATCCGAAAAGATGCCCCGAAAATATCCATGATGACAGTGATGGAAGTCTTTGTGGGCATGCTCGACAAGGGAGTGGACCTGGCCTTCCGGCAAAACCCCGACGCCGCGGATCCAGAGGTCCTTGAAGAGGTCAGGCGCTCCAGCGTGGACTACCTGACCACGTTCCTCGAGTAGCGCCGCCCTTCCAGGGCATCTCGGGGCAAACCGCTCAAATCCCCGGCGCGACTTCCACTGGGACCGCGCGGAGATGGTGTTTTAGCTGGTCAATGAGGGCCTTGAGGTTAGCCGAACGACAATCCCGGCGCCAAGTCAGCCAAGTCTCGGCAGAGCCCAGGGGACCAGCAATCGGGTGCGCCCTTACACCGGCAGCGCCGGGCAGCGTTTTCAGCAGCGAGGCCGGCATCATACTTATCCCGGCCCCTGCCGCGACGCAGGCAAACATACTGTAGTACGACGAAATTTCAAGATAGCGCCCGGGCACAACACCTTCGACATCAAGCCAGTCTTCGAATCGTTGCCGATACGAGCACACGCGGCCGAACACGAAGGCCGTCGGGTGGGACGCCCTGAAGTCGTCATCCAATCTGGTGACAGTTCGCGGAGTGATGATCCGAAGCTCCTCCGTGAAGGCCTTCATTCCAGTCAGTGATGGCACAGCCGGGCACCCGTCCGTAAAGGCCGCCGTCAGTTGCCCGGTGAGCAACCGATCAAAGAGGACCCCGGAGGAATTGGCATCCAACTCCAGTTCGACGGCGGGAAACTTCAGGTGGAAAGCGGCCAGGATCGGAGGAATCCGAACGGCGGCCGTACTTTCCAATGCTCCCAGGCGGAAACGTCCCCGCGGCTCCCCGCCAGCAGAGAACGCCTTTGCCTCATTGACCAGTTCTATGATGCTGCGCGCATAGTCCAAGAACAGCTCCCCGTCAGCAGAAAGCGTGCTCTGCCGCTTGTCGCGAACGAGCAATTTCACTCCCAGTTCCCGTTCAAGCTGCTGAATCCTTGTAGAGACGTTAGATGGCACTCTGAGAAGCTTGCCGGCAGCCCTGGTGATGCTGCCGGTTTCGGCCACCGCGACGAAAATTTCCAGCTGGGCGATCTCCATTGCTCTCCTACTGTGACGAACGCCGTCGGCCGGTCCATTTCCGATGCAGGTCGACAGCTAATTGCGGTGTGGCATCTCCCCCACCTGCTGCATTCTGTTTGGGAGAAGTGACTGTTCCCAAGATTCTTCTTTATTGAAGTCTCAGATCTACTTATGATTTAGTAAGACAATCACACAAATCGAGGGATGGGTAGTGGATGCCACCGCACAGTAAGAGTCCACCCAAGCCTTCGAGTGGATTTTCGGACGAGCCGCTGTTGCCAATGCGCTATAGCAAACAGCTGTTAAGGCCTCCCACCGCTAAGAACCAGAGGAAACCATGGTTGAAACCGCCCACGGCACCGTAGCCGTCATGACCAGCCCGCGAGAGCTTGATTTCGCAGAATTTCCGGTCCCGGTCCCGGGCCCCGGCTCCCTAGTAATGAAGGTCAGTCGCGCCAACGTGTGCGGCTCGGAGCTCCATATTTGGAACGGTAAACACCCCGTCAAGAAAAGAGGCGGGCTTGGACACGAAATGGTGGGAACTCTCGCTTCCATCGGTGAAGGCCGCAGTGTGGACAACGCCGGTCAGATGCTTGCCGTCGGAGACCGCATCGTGGCCACCTACTTCCAAACCTGCGACCGCTGCGCACCGTGCGTCGGAGGACAGCCCAACCTTTGCGACAACGCCTACGAATTCTTCGGCAAGCAGCCCGACGAATACCCCCACTTTCACGCTGCTTTCGGTACGCACTACTACATCCACCCCCGCCAACACGTGTACAAAGTTCCGGACGCTCTGCCGGACGCGGTAGCGGCTGGTGCTAACTGCGCCTTATCGCAGGTCATTTACGGCATTGACCAGATTGGTCTGCAGTATGGCGAGACCTTGCTGGTCCAAGGCGCCGGAGGGCTCGGCCTGAACGCCGTGGCGGTGGCAAAGGAACGTGGGGCCCAGGTCGTCGTTATCGACGCGGTGCCCACGCGTTTAGAGCAGGCCAGAGCCTTCGGTGCGGACCACACAATCGATCTCACCCAGGTCACTTCGGTCGAGGACCGCGTCGAGGAGATCAAATCATTGACAGCCGGCCGCGGTCCCGACGTCGCCGTTGAAGTGACCGGCGTTCCGGCTGCCTTCGCCGAAGGCCTTCAGCAGATCCGCCGCGGTGGACGGTACCTCGTGATGGGCAACCTGTCGCCTGGCGCAACGGTACCGTTTGACCCCGGCTTCGTTACCCGCAAGGCACTCACCATCAAGCACGTGGACAGATACGAAGGAAGGTACCTCTTGAAGGCACTTGGTTTCCTGACCCGCCATCAGGAGAAGTACCCCTTCAGCCACCTGGTGGATGCTGTCTTCCCCCTCGCCGACGTCGAGACCGCGCTTGAGAAGTCCCTGGCCAGAGAAGTGACTCGGGCGGCAATCATGATGCAGAAATAGCCCGAGCTGAACTGTCCGCCCAGCCCTCCTAAAAACTCCGGGACGCTGCTGTCCCGACTCACCGAACGGAACAAACCAATGTCCTCTACCCTGTCGGCAATGACGCCTGACCAGGTGCGGCGCAAGAGCCTGATCTCGGGCACGGTAGGTGCCATCATCGAGTGGTACGAATACACGGTCTACGGTACGGCCGCAGCGCTCGTCTTCGGTAATCTCTTCTTTCCAGCCACCGAGCCAGGCGTGTCACAGATCGCTGCCCTCGCCAGTTTCGGGGTTGGCTTCCTGGCCAGACCTGTCGGAGCTTTCGTTGCCGGTCACCTCGGTGACAAGATCGGACGCAAGTCCACCTTGATTCTCACATTCCTGATCATGAGTGCGTCCACGGCCACCATCGGGCTGCTCCCCACGTACGAAGCAGTAGGATTCTGGGCCCCTGTGCTGCTGTGCGTTCTCCGACTGACCCAGGGCTTTGCCGTAGGCGGGGAGTGGGGCGGCGCCGCCATTATTGCCGTTGAAAACGCACCTGCCGGCCGGCGTGGATTCTTTGGTTCCTGGCCTCAGATCGGCGTGTCCTGCGGTCTGCTACTCGGGACGGGGGCAGTCGCACTTTCCCAGGCCGTCTCAGGAGACCAGTTCAGCAACTGGGGTTGGCGCCTGCCCTTCCTTGTCAGTGTGCTGCTCGCCGCCGTCGGCCTTTACATCCGCCTCAATGCCAGCGAAAGTCCCGCCTTCCTGGCGGCCAAAGCGGAAGCCGAACGGAAGCAGGAGGCGCAGAAGGCACCCATCCCGGTAGTCTTCAAATACCACCGCAGGTCCCTTCTCATCGCGCTCTTCTCGCGTTTTGCCGAGGCAGGAAATTACTACCTCTTCACGGTGTTCCTGCTCTCCTACGTGGCGACGACTCTCAAGCTTCCTGCGTACTACGGTCTGATAGCCGTCATGATCGGTTCAGCGCTGAACATCCTGATGATTCCGGTATTCGGGGCCATTTCCGACCGTGTCGGCCGGAAACGGACCTTCTTCTTCGGTGCAGGTGTCATCATTGTCAGTGCCTGGCCCATCTTCGCCATGATCCAGACGGGCAATCCGTTCGCAATTGCCCTGGGGGTGGCCATCTTCCTTGCCCTTGGTCATGCGGCCGTCTACTCGGTCCTGCCGGCATTCTACTGCGAACTCTTCCCCACCGAGGTCCGCTACACCGGCATCTCCGTCGGCTACCAGACGGCGGCCATCCTCTTGGCTGGCTTTACCCCCGTGATTGCCAGCACCTTGGTGCTCTGGTCCGGCGGGACGTGGCCATTGGTCGTCATCATTGTGGTGACCACACTCATCGCTGTAGCGGCTGTCAGCAGAGCACGGGAGTCCAAGGATTACGACCTTGACGCCATTGGCAAGACTGCGGCGCTCCCCCTGGCTTCGACCCGCACCGGCAGCTACTGACCATGCCCGCCGAAGAGAAGGCCATGACACGTCCCATTGCATCCGTGCTTGATGCGATCAATCTGGCAGTGAGTGCATATTCGGATTTTGCTCAGGATTACGTCATCCTGCTCACCGAGGATGCCGGCTAGCGACCCTAATCTAATATGCGGAAGAGCCCGGCCGGATGTTCCGGCCGGGCTCTGCGCATACCTGGTGATGCAGCTTTAGCCGATGCGTTCGGTGAGCCAGCGGCGGAAGCGGTCGCCGTGGACGACGGGGTCGATGAGGAGGAGTTTGGTGCCTGGTTCGTTGCCGGGTTCTGTGCGGGTGTGGATGAACCATGGGCCTGGCTGGTCCAGGGAGGTTTGGAGGGCTTCCTTGAGTTCGGTGGTGTTGCTGGCCCGGAGGACTTTGAGGTCCACGGATTCTGCGATGCGGCCGAGGTCGAGCTTTTCGGCGTGGGTGGGGATGCTGGCGGTGGAGGCGTAGACGCCGTTGTCCAGGAGGACGATGACGAGGTTTTCGGGTTCGAGGTAGCCGGCCGTGAGTGCTGCGCCGGGGTTCATGAGCAGTGAGCCGTCGCCTTCGATCACGACGGTGCGGGGGACGGATGTTCCGGCGGTTGCCTGTGCGATGCCGGTGCCGACTGAGATGGCCAGGCCCATGGCGTCGAGGAGGTAGAGGTGGTTGTCGCGGTCTTCCACGGAGGCCAGTTCGCGGCTGGTGGCGGCGCAGGTTGCCACGACCGGAAGGTCCGGGGTGGCGTCGACGATGGTCCGCAGGGCTTCGATGCGTTTCATGCTTTTGCTTTCTTGTCGTTGTGGTCGAAGAATTCCATGAGCACGACGACGGGGCGGAAGGTCATGCGTGCGTGGTTTCCGGCTTCGGCGACGGTGGCTCCCCAGTCTGTTGCCGGGTTACGGCGGTCCACCCGGAAGACCGGGATGTTGGTGGAGCGGAGCAGTTCCGGGACGGGTTCGGAGATGCTGTGAATCATGGAGTTGTATTCACCGAGGCCGCCGCGGGTGTTGGCCACGATGAGCATGGGCAGGTGATAGGAGACCGCCATGGTGGTCAGGGCTGTCAGGGCGTTGCCGAAGCCGTTGTCCTGCATGACGATGACACCGAATTTGTCCGCGAAGGGGTAGCCGCCGACGATGCCGACGGCTTCCTCTTCCCGGGAGACCGGGAAGACGTTCGGGCCGCCTTCCTTGCCGGCGGCGTCGAGCAGGCCGTTGATGATCGGGGCAATGCTCGCGCTGGGGACGTAGGCGATGCCGTCAGGGGCGAGGCCGGTGATGGCCTCGATCACCTCCTGGTGGCGTTCCTGGGTAATGGTTGTCACTGCTGTGCTCCTTCGGGCGGGGTGGTGGTCAGGGTCTGGACGATGCGCCGCAGTCCTTCGGTCAGGTCATCGATGTGGCAGGCATAGGAAACTCGGATCGAGTGCTTCCCGCCCTCGGGGTCGAATGCGGTGCCCGGAACAACTGCCACGTTCTGCTCTTCGAGCAGGCGCATGGCCAACTGTTCTGCAGGCTCAGCAGTCTCGGGCGAATACGTGATGTAGAAGTAGAACGCCCCGTCTGGCTTGCTCACCGAAACGCCGGGAACTTCGGAGAGGATCTCAAGGCCGGCACGACGGCGGACCTCGAATTCCTGGCGCATGGCTTCTGCTTCGGCGCCGGCCTCCCGCAGGGCGGCAGCGGCGCCGGGCTGAAGGAACGTCGGCGGGCAGACAGTTGTGTATTGGCGCACGCGCAGGGCCGGGGTGATGAGCTCCCGGGGGCCGGCCAACCAGCCCAGCCGCCACCCGTCCATCGCGAAGGCCTTGGCGAATCCCCCAATGACGAGGGTCCGCTCACGCAGGTCCCTCACTGCTGCGGGGGAAACATGCGCTGTGTCCTCATAGACCAGGTCCGCATAGATCTCGTCGGACATCAACAGCGCATCAGTGGGTTCCAGGATCCGGGCCAGTCTCTCGATCTCTGCCTGGGATGCGACTCCGCCGGTCGGGTTGTTCGGCGTGCAGATGATGACCATCCGGGTGCGGTCCGTGATGGCAGCCTCGATGGCGTCCAGGTCCAGACCGAAATCAGCGTCTGCTTTCAGGGGGACAGGAACGGGAGTGGCCCCGGTCAGCCGGACACAGGACTGGTAGTGCGCCCAGGCCGGAACCGGGACGATGACCTCATCGCCCGGGCCGCAGAACGCCATCAGAGCCAGGAACACTGCCTCGTTCGCGCCGATGGTGACGAGCACCTCCGAGGCCGGGTCGTAGCTGGTGCCCCGCCGGTCCTGAAGGTAGCCGGCAATGGCGGAGCGCAGGTCTGCCGTGCCCGCGTTCGGCCCGTAGTGGACCTCGCCGCGGCCCAGGGAAGCAGTCACAGCATCCTTGGCCGCGTTGGGGGTATCGAAGTCGGGACGCCCGATTTCGAAGTGATAGACCTTCTCGCCCGCGGCGTCCAGCGCCGCGGCCTTGTCAAAAATCATCCGGATAGGCGAAGGCTTGATCTCGTCCAGACGTGCTGCCGCACGGCTGAGGCGACTGGCGGTAAGAGTGGTCATTAGATGTTGCTCCGTTGCTAAGAAGGTATGAAAGGCTGACTGGCGGGGTTCAGATCTGGATGCCGGTGTACTTGGTTTCGAGGTAGGCATCCAGTCCTTCGATGCCGCCCTCTCGACCCAGTCCGGATGCCTTCACTCCACCGAACGGGGCAGATGGATTGCTGACTACCCCTCTGTTGACTCCCGTCATCCCGGTTTCCAGGGCATCCGAGACGCGGAGTGCACGGCCAAGGTCACGGGTAAAGATGTAGGAAGCCAAGCCGAACGGAGTGTTGTTGGCGCGGCTGAGGACTTCCTCTTCAGAGCCGAACTCGTAGATCGCTGCGACCGGGCCGAAGATTTCCTCGGTGCTCAGGTCTGCTGTGTCAGGGATGTTGCGCAGGACAGTGGGTTCGTAGAAGTAGCCGCGCCCTGACCTCCTGCTGCCGCCCAGGACGCAGTCGGCGCCCTTGGCGACCGCATCGGCAACCAAGGAACTGACCTTCGTCAGCTGGCGCTCGTCAATCAAGGGCCCCAGGCCGGATGCGGGATCAGCCCCATCACCCACGCTTACCTCCCGCATCCTTGCGGTGAAGCGGCGAATGAACTCCGGCGCTACGTCCCGGTGAACGAAAATCCTGTTGGCGGCGACACACGACTCACCGCCGTTGCGCATCTTGGCTACCATGGCCCCCTCGACGGCCTGGTCCAAGTCAGCATCGTCAAACACGATGAGGGGCCCGTTGCCGCCCAGCTCCATGGACGTGTTCAACACGTTCTCCGCTGCCTGGCGGAGCAGGATCTTACCGACGGCCGTTGATCCTGTGAAGGACAATTTCCTCAGCCGGGGGTCTTCCATGATCCTGGCTACGACCCGCGGTGAATCGGTCGTGACAATGACATTCACTACCCCGGCAGGTACGCCGCAAGCCTCAAGGACTTCCGCCAGCAGCAAACTGGTGAGCGGGGTCTGTTCAGCAGGCTTCAGGACGACGGTGCATCCTGCAGCCAGGGCCGGCGCAATCTTCCTGGCGCCCATCGCCAAGGGAAAGTTCCACGGGGTGATAAGCAGACAGGGTCCCACTGGGCGTTTAGAAACTGCTATCCGATACTGCCCACCGGGTTCGGTCCCGAACTGGCCCTCCAGATGCAGGCGCCCGCCTGACTCCGCGAACCATCGGAAAAACCCTGCACCATAATCGACCTCGGACTGGGCCTCACTCCAAGGCTTGCCCATCTCGGCAACAATCAGGGCCGCAAAATCGTCACGCCGGGCGAGAATCTCCCGATACACCGATACGAGAATGTCCGCCCGTTTGCCTGCCGGCGTGGCTGCCCAAGCGATCCGTGCGCTGCTCGCCGCATCGAGCGCTTTGAGCCCATCGTCCGCATTGGCGTCAGCAACTTCGGCAAGAACTTCCTCGGTGGCAGGGTTGAGGACCTTGAGCGTCGAACCGGAGGACGCGGGCATCCAACTTCCGCCGATGTACAGGCCCGTCCTTGGCAAAGTTGATGTGGCGAGTGAATTCATGCTGGGGTTCCTTGAGGTCAGGAGGATTCGTTGAGAATGGGAAAGATGCTGCTCGCGAACTCGGAGGCCTGGACAGCCTCCGGCCGATCGCCACGACGCCCCTATAGGTGCTGGGGTGCTACAAAGCGCAGCCCTGGGATAGGTTGGGAACCATCCGCACTAGCGGTATCCCCCGCCCAACTGTAAGAATGTTAACATTATGAAATCCGGAATTGATGCAATTGTCAAGGGCGCAGCTTTAAGCGCACCCCTCAAGCGACGGGGTATGGCACAGGATGTCGCCGATCGAATACGAGCAGCCATACTCAGCGGCGAGATTGCGCCGGGCACCAGGTTGAACGAGGTTGAACTCGCGACCTCCCTGTCAGTCAGCCGCGGACCCGTCCGTGACGCCATCATCCAATTGCGCCAAGAGGGGCTGCTTCAGGGCGATTGGCACCGCGGATCCCGGGTCACCGTCTTCACCCGCAAGGATCTCGACGAGATCTATTCATTGCGTTATTCGATGGAGCTGTTGGCAATTAGGCGCCTCATTGAAAATCGGACCGAAGATGATCTGGAGATCATCAGGACCCACGCCGAAGACATCGAAAAAGCCACGGCAGACGGCGATCCCACGCGGATGCTGCAGGCCGACATCGCATTCCATGACGCCATTTACGCCTGTGCCCGACACGAGCGGCTAACCAACGTCTGGCTGGGCCTGCGGTCGCAGATCGCCCTCCTGCTGCTCAACAGGCAGCATGGCCATGACGACTACAAGGAACTCATCGGCCCGGAGCACTGGGAAATGTACCGGGTCATCAAGGACCGCGACGGTAAGCAGGCAGAAGAACTGGTCCGCGACCACATCCAAACCGCCTTCGAGCGCGTCCTGATCACCATGGATGACGACGTCGCTGACACTGAGGCTCCGACCGCCTAGAGCCCTGTCCGCAATCGAAAGCCACTCAAGGCCGGGCCCCAGCGTAGGGGCCTGGCCTTTTGGCATTGTCATGGCGCTTTGGCGGCCGGCCGGGTACCAACGAACCTCACGCGAAGAACCCTGACCGCAGGGAACGCCGGCTCTGCTTCGAAGCAACCTCTTGCATGTGAGGCAGTTGCAGAGTACAAATGTTAACATTCAGAACGTACGTCAATAGTGATTCACATCGCATTGATCGCTTCCCAACTCCTGCCCCCGTCCGGACGCCCGCGCCAATGTCCTGCGGGCAGGACCGTCCAACCAAGTAGAACGAACGGCAACTCATGGAAACTCGCAAGGCAACACTCAATGGGCCTGCCAGCACCGACTCAAGTCCAACCGCAATGATCTCCGTACGGGGAGTCAACAAGCATTTTGGTCCCCTGCACGTCCTTCGTGACGTCAGCCTCGACGTGGGGCGTGGCCAGGTTGTGGTCGTGCTCGGCCCGTCAGGTTCGGGCAAATCGACACTGTGCCGGACCATCAACCGTTTGGAGACTGTCGATTCCGGCACCATTGCGGTAGATGGGAAGCCGCTTCCCGAGGAGGGAAAGGCATTGACCCGGTACCGGGCCGATGTAGGCATGGTTTTTCAGTCCTTCAACCTCTTCGCGCATAAGACCATCCTCGAGAACGTGATGCTTGCGCCGCAGAAGGTGCGAAGAATTTCCAAAGTGGCCGCCCGGGAGAGGGCAATGGCATTGCTGGACCGAGTGGGCATCGGTAACCAGGCCGACAAGCTACCGGCACAACTTTCCGGCGGTCAGCAGCAGAGGGTTGCCATCGCACGGGCCCTGGCGATGGAGCCCAAGGTCATGCTCTTTGATGAACCCACGTCCGCCCTCGATCCGGAAATGGTAACGGAAGTGCTTGAGGTCATGACTTCTCTGGCTAAAGGTGGCATGACCATGCTCGTAGTCACCCACGAAATGGGCTTCGCCCGCCGGGCCGCAGACAGGGTGGTCTTCATGGCCGACGGACAGATCCTCGAAGACACCACCCCTGATCAATTCTTCTCGGACCCGGCGTCCGCCAGGGCAAGGGATTTTCTCGGCAAGATCCTCAGCCACTGACCCCGCACCGCCCTTCCCCATCACAGACGCATCCCGCATGCCTCGCCAGCACTGTAGAAACGAGACCACTCATGAAAATCAAGTCACTCATCACCCTTTCGACCATTGCTCTCCTCCTGGCCGGAACTGCCACGGGATGTTCCAGCGCAGCCAGTTCCAGCGGCAAGGGGCTGGAGGAGAACGCAGAGGCAGGAACCCTGACGATCGGGATCTCCTACGACCGACCAGGTCTTGGCATCAAGAACCCGGACGGCAGCTTCAAAGGGTTCGACGTCGACGTCGCCAAGTACGTCGCAGCCAAATTGGGGGTTAAGGAATCGGGCATCACCTGGAAGGAAGCACCTCCGGCACAGCGCGAAAACCTGATCCAAAACGGACAGGTTGACTACATCGTTAATACGTACAGCATCAACGACGCCCGCAAAGAGCGCGTGGCGTTCGCCGGGCCATACTTCCTGGCCGGACAGTCACTGCTGGTAAGGGCTGACAACACCGACATCACCGGCCCGGAATCACTAAACGGCGGAAAGAAGCTGTGCTCCGTCACAGGATCCACGCCTGCCCAGAACATCAAGAAGAACTACAGCAAGGACGCCCAGCTGCAGGAATACGATTCGCCCTCAGCATGCGTCGAGGCACTGAAAAGCGGCGCAGTGGATGCCATGACCACCGACGACAGCCAGCTCGCCGGCTACGCCTCAGTGAACCAGGGCAAGCTGAAGCTTGTTGGCAGGACATTCAGCAAAGAAAACTATGGCATTGGGCTGAAGAAAGACGATAGCTCCGGCCGCGCCAAAATCAACGGCGCCATCGAGGCAATGATCAAGGACGGTTCCTGGGCCAAGGCCTTTGAAACCAACCTCGGCCCCTCAGGCTACCCGCTGCCTGCGGCTCCTGTCGTTGACAGGTACTGAGCAGCCGGCTGCACAAGAAGAATCGGACACCACGTGGAAATTCTTACCGAGTACGGCCCCCAACTGATCCAGGCTTTCATCAGCACGATCCAACTCACCGTACTGTCCGGCGTCGGCTCCCTACTGCTGGGTACGGTGCTCGCCGCTATGCGTGCCTCACCGGTGTGGGCACTGCGGACGCTCGCAACGGGGTACGTCAACATCATCAGGAACACGCCGCTCACGCTGGTAGTCCTGTTTGCCTCATTCGGTCTCGCACAGCAGCTCGGCATCACGCTGGCGGACCCCCACTCGCCCACATCAATCACGGACAGTTCATTCAGGCTCGCGGTCCTTTCCTTCACCCTATACACAGCCACCTTCGTCTGTGAGGCTTTGCGGGCCGGCGTGAACACCATCCCCGCCGGTCAATCGGAGGCCGGCCGTTCCCTCGGACTGAGTTTCACCCAAGGACTGACCTTCATCATCCTTCCGCAAGCCTTCCGGTCAGTTGTTGGACCCCTGGGGAGCATCCTGATCGCCCTGACCAAGAACACCACCGTGGCTTCAGTGATCGGCGTCGCGGAAGCCTCCCTGCTGATGAAGGAAGTCATCGAGAACACGTCAGCCTTGATCGTGGTGGGGCTCATTTTCGCCCTCGGGTTCATGGTCCTGACCCTTCCTACCGGGGCGCTCTTTGGGTTCCTGAGCAAGAAACTGGAGATAAAACGATGAGCGCCGCTCCCTCTATGAAGACTCTCTACGACGTCCCGGGACCCCGTGGCAGGGCTTTGAACCTGCTCGTCAGCGCTCTGTGCCTGTTGGGAATCGTGACGGGCCTGTTCTGGATCGTCTCGACCCTCAATGAGAAGGGCCAGCTGGCGGCTGAGAAGTGGCAACCCTTCCTGACGGCAGACATGTGGGGCACGTACCTGCTGCCCGGCATCATGGGCACCGTCCAAGCCGCGGCCATGGCTGTGGTCCTGGCCATTATTCTCGGGATCCTGCTGGGCATCGGTCGCCTGTCCACAATCCGTACCGTCCGCTTCGGATGTGGAGCAGTCGTGGAGTTCTTCCGGGCCATCCCGCTGCTGATCCTGATGATCTTTTGCTTCCAGCTCTTCGCGAACTACTCGCTGTTCCCGTCCACAGAACTCGCAATTGCCGCCGTCGTGACTGGCCTGACACTCAGCAACGGTGCTGTCATAGCGGAAATCGTTCGAGCCGGAATCCGTTCCCTGCCGCGGGGCCAAGAAGAAGCATCCGTGGCCCTAGGGCTAAGCGGCGGCCAGACAATGCGCATCGTCCTCCTCCCCCAGGCCATCACGGCCATGCTTCCCCCGATCGTTGCCCAGCTTGTCGTGGCGCTGAAAGACACTGCACTGGGATACCAGATCACCTACGTCGAGGCCGTCCGCCAGGGCATCCAGGCCGGGTCGGCCTACGCAAACTACATCCCGGCACTGCTCGTCATCGCCGCCGTGATGATCGCCATCAACCTCGCCCTCTCACAACTGGCCACCAGCGTGGAAAACCGGCTCCGCAAAGGGCGGAAAACGAGCAAAAAACCTGCTTCCGCCGAAGTGCTAACCACAGCAGCCTAGTAGCCAACGAACAGAAGGAACCCATGGCCGAAGTAATTGTGGTCGGCGTAGACCACAGCCCCAGCGCATTGAGGACAGCACAGTCCGCCAGCCGTATAGCCGCCGCCCTCGATAGCACTCTGAACGTCGTGACGGCCTTCGACAACGACCGAATCACGGAATTCGGTTCAGGCAGCGACCGGTTGATGGTCTCCGACGCAGATGAAGCCGAGCAAGTGGCCAAATCCGTGGTCGGGAGCCTGGGCACCGCCGGAGTTGATGCAGTGCCGTTCGCAGTGCGCGGGACACCGGCCCAGGCTCTGATACGGCACGCGGAAATGTACGAAGCGCACACGATTGTGGTCGGCAACAAGCACATGCAGGGACTCGGACGCGTCCTGGGAAGCGTGGCGAACAGCGTCGCCCACGGAGCACAATGCGACGTCTTGATCGTGAAAACAAACAACGCCTGATCAGAAGCGACAACACGGACGACAAAGCAGGAAGGACACAAGACATGAAACGCACTGTGCTGGTCACGGGAGCCGCACGCGGCATAGGCCGGGCGGTCGCGGAAAGGTTCGCAGCCTCGGGAGACGTTGTGATGCTCCACTTTGCGAACAGCCGTGCTGCTGCGGAAGAAACACTCGCTGCATTATCCGGAACGGGCCACCACATCATCCGCGGAGACCTCCGCGTCCCGCAGGACGCGGAGAACATCGTGGCTTCAACCGTTGAACGTCTTGGCAGGGTGGATATCCTCGTCAACTGCGCGGCGGCCCCAATGGTTGCCCATCCTGTCGACACCGTCATTTACGGAGCCTGGCAGGAGGCATGGCAAGCGGCCTTGGACGTAAATCTGGTTGGAACCGCGAACATCACGTTCTGCGCTGCACAGCAGATGATCAAACAGGGCGACGGCGGCCGGATCATCAACATCGGCTCCCGCGGGGCGTTTCGCGGTGAACCGGAGCACCCTGCCTACGGCGCCAGCAAGGCTGCCCTCCACTCTCTCGGCCAGTCGTTGGCAGTCTCGCTGGCCCCGCACAATATCGCTGTCACCTCCGTGGCGCCGGGATTCGTGTCCACCGAACGCAATGAAGGCCGGCTCAATGGGCCCGAAGGCGTCGCGATAGCGGCACAGAGTCCCACGGGCCGCGTGGCCTGCGCAGACGAGATAGCTGCAGCCGTAAGTTTCCTTGCATCTCCCGAGGCCATGTGGGCAACGGGGGCAATCCTTGATCTCAACGGCGCCTCCTACTTGCGCACGTGAGAATCGAACGCATCACTGAGGAGGACGAATGAAACGACGCAGCAGCGAGGCAGTCGGCAAAGGAAGCGGCGGCGTTTCTGCGGGCACAGGGTCGGTACTGTTGGCGTCCCCCGGCGCCGCTTGTTCATCGCTGGAAACGGGCG
The DNA here is from genome assembly GCF_040683875.1 of Arthrobacter sp. NPDC093128. Lineage (NCBI taxonomy): Bacteria > Bacillati > Actinomycetota > Actinomycetes > Micrococcales > Micrococcaceae > Arthrobacter > Arthrobacter sp. NPDC093128. The sequence continues at coordinate 52,798 of NZ_JBFBEY010000023.1, read as the reverse complement.
CAAAGGTGGAAATCGCTTGCGGAGATCTAGCCGGCCATGGAGGAGTTGTCGACACCGTCACTGAGGACGGATCGGTGCTTGGCTCTGGCGCGGTGGAGGCCGGAGGCGGGACTGCTATCCCGAAACGGACGGCTGGGTCGTTCACGGTGTAGGCCAGTAAGCGACAAGTCGCGTGGAAGACTCCGGCCCGTCGCAGCATCGCCCCAGCAGATGACGTAATTCCCTCTTGTCATGGACTTAAACCTGAAACCTGAATATTATTCATATTAGTGGCGAAGCCACCATCCCACTTTCAGTGCGAAACCGAAGGAAATTACATGGCGAAAAATATCAAGGTTGTACCCACCCAAGACTATGACGACGTCATCTCTGCCGTCTCCGAGTACGTCGAGGGCCTCCGCGTTGGAAGTTCGAAAGGCGTGGCCCAGGCATTCAACCCCGACGCAGTAATGTACGGCTTCACCAACGGCAAGCTGCTGGGTGGCACGATCCGCAATCTCTTTGACTTTGTGGACCAAAACGGCAGCGCCCCGGACATCAAGACCCGGCTCGACATCCTCGCCATCACGCCCACCACTGCGGTAGTTCGCGTCGACATGGAGAACGATGCAATCGGCGCCGACTACACGGACTTTCACACTCTGCTGAAACAGGACGGCAGATGGACGATCATCGCCAAGGTTTACCACCAGTACGAAGACTGAGTTCGCCCCTCGGTCACGACCGACTAGGTGGCTATCGGTAAATGACGCAAAACGCTCGGCCGGGGTTTCCCAGCCGAGCGTTTTGCGTGGGCGGAGGTGTCGAGGTCGTCAACAGGAATATAAACGGACAGATCCGTGAATTCGAGATGTACTGGCGCAGCGCCTGGGCGGCTGCCACTATCGATCCTCGACGCGGGCCCTACAGCAACCAGGTAAGCGAAAGCGGCCGTTGCCACTCCCAAAAACAAGGGGGTGGCAACGGCCGCTCGGAGACTCGCCACTCGATGGCCGCCACCTATTGGTGCTTAAAGTGTTGCCAGCGCCAACAGGCCGCGGTCACTGGCCCTGGACAATGACGGCACGGTAAGTCGAACCACGCCACCGGTGCTGGACGATACCTTGATATTCCGGGCTGTCGTACCACGCACGAGCATCTTCCATCGTTGGGAACTCCACAATCGCAACGCCCTCCGGAGCCGGGCCCTCAAGTACATCCTGGGTTCCGTAGGCGGCAATGACCTTCGCCGGGTAGGGGTCGAATGTCTTTCCTACGGCTGCACTGTACGCCGCCATTTCTTCGGGGTCATGGGTTTCTTCATGTGTGAACACCGCATACACCGGCATAGTTTGGCTCCTTTTTTGGTAATGGATACTGGAAGGGCTCGGCTCAGGCACCGGTAGGGGCGCTCTCCGGCAACAACTTCATGTGCTTGAGCTCATCCCAGAACGCTTTTGGGGCCGTCCTGGAGGCGGCCGCAAGGTTGCTTTGGATCTGGCCCACGGTTTGGGCTCCCAAAACTACAGAGGCCACTGCGGGATGCATACCGACAAATTCAATGGCGGCAGAGGTGAGGTCAACGCCATAACGTTCGCCAACTTCTTCGATGGCCAATACCCGCTTGATGACACCCTCGGGGACCGCCTGGTAATCATAGGTGAGGTCCCGCCCCTTTGTTCCGGAAGCGAGGATGCCCGAGTTGAACACACCTCCGGCAATTACAGAAACATTCCGCTCCTGGAGTTCGGCAAAAGCCGCCTCCAGCGGTTCGTGATTCAGCAGCGTGTACCTGCCGGCAATCAGCGAGCAGTCAATGTCGAATTCGCGGGCCACCTCAAGGACCGACTCAGTCTCGTTGACACCTAGTCCGATGGCGGAAACGGCCCCGGTCCTGCGCAGTTCATCCAAGGCCTTATAGCCGCTAGCGCGCAGCTGACCCCAGTAGATGCCCGCAGCGTCGCCGTGCCAAGCCTTGCCCAGGTCATGCACAAGAAGTACATCGATGTAGTCGAGGGCAAGCCGCTGTTGGCTGTCTTCAAAGGACCGCATTATTCCGTCGTACGTATAGTCGTAAGTGTCCAGAAACGGCAGCGGATCCACCCAGTCAATGCCGTAGACAGTTTCCTGCTGCTTGACGCGGCCGGCGGGTTTGAGAACCCGCCCCACCTTGGTACTTACGACCACGTCCTTGCGGATGCCGAGTTCACGCAATGCGTGCCCCAAGTAGTACTCCGCCTTACCAAAGCCGTACATCGGGGCGCAATCAAAGTGGCGGATGCCGCCCTTAAAGGACGCATCTACAACGTCTTCAAAATCCCTATAGCTTGCCGTGGTTCTGAATCCTGCCAACGGCACAGTGCCTAGACCAAGGGTCGTCACCTCCACTGGCGATTTCCCAAGCTTCCTCGTTTCCAGGTTGACCATCTCCCACCTTCCGCTTCTGTCAGGGTTTGTGACGCGCAAAGCAGTCCGGAGAACCTCACGCTGAGCGTCAGCATCATGCTAACTCAAAAATATGAAACAAATTCAGCTTTCGGATTAATAACTGTGTGTTACGCCACACTCGCTGCGCCCTCAGCCGGCGCCCCGGACCACCGAGAAAGCCGCGACGCCCGAAGCTCGATGGCGCCATCTATTGCCGAAACATAGTTGATACCCCATACTCACAAATACGAAACCCGAACGTGTTTCACTTTCTCTATGACCGCTACCACTTTGTAGCGGTGCCGCAGACACTCCCCTGCTGCCCCAGCCATCGCTACAGCACCCTGGCGCGGAGGCACAGACGAGGAGGATGCGGGAAACTCCCGGCACAGCTCAAGGCCCATCGACCCAACCAGGCCAAAGACTGGACCGCACCATCCCCCAATGACCTTCGGTTGCTCCCCCACTGCTAACCGGAATCCCCACAGAAGGACCCCCAATGGAAACGTCCAGTATTTTACCCGTCGCCCCCGAACGCGAAGAGGTGCACCGCCTCAAACCTGGTTCCCTCGGACTCGTCGGAATCCTCCTGCTGGCCTTTTCCAGTGCTGCGCCACTCGTGGGATGCCTGGGGAACATCCCCCTCGCCGTAGCATTCGGGAACGGAGTCGGTGCTCCTGCCGGGTTCATCGTGGCAATGATCGTTCTCCTGTGCTTCGCCGTTGGTTACGTGGCGATGACCAGGCGGCTAAGCGCCACGGGGGGCTTCTACAGTTTCATCAGCAACGGCCTTAACAAGCCCCTTGGTCTCGCCTCGGGACTTTCGCTGATGCTCGGCTACCTGTGCGTTCAGGTGGCCGTTCTCGGGGCGATCGGATACTTCGGGGCCGCCGCACTCGAGCAGTCCCTGGGAATCAAAGTGCCGTGGCTGGTTATCGCCGGGATTGCCCTCGTCCTGGCCGCGGTCGCCTCGTACTTCGGCGTAGAACTCTCCGCCAAAGTGCTGGGGGTTCTCTTTGTTTTCGAAATCGCCATCCTCGCGATCGTCAATGGGGCAATTTTCATCAGTGGCGGGCCGGAGGGAGTCAGCTTGGAGCCCATCAATCCACTGAACGCCTTCGGCGGGATCGCACCGGGCATCGGCATCTTCTTCGCATTCTGGTCTTGGCTCGGATTCGAAGTGGTCCCCAACTACGCAGAGGAGTCCAGGAACCCCAAGAAGCTCGTTCCATTGGCAACCTATCTTGCGGTAATCGGCATCGGCTTGATTCTCTTCATCACGGCATGGGCCACAATAACCGGCTTCGGTACGGGCAGTGTGGTCGAGGAAACCACAGGACAATTGGGCCAGTCCTACATCTCCCTCGCCCACACCTATGTAGGGGCCTGGGCCGCGGACTGCATCAACGTGCTTGTCATTACGGGGTGCTTTGCTTCGGTCCTTGCCTTCCACCAGACCGTCTCGCGTTACATCTACGCCATCGCCCGTGAAGGGGTTCTCTTTCCCAGCAAGCTAGGCCACACCCATTCCCGGTACGGAAGCCCTCATCACGCGGCAGTTGCCACCTTCTTCGGCGCAGCCTTGATCCTGGGACTCTTCACTGCCTTTTACTTCGCTGCCCCCTCCGCCCAGGAATTCGCCGGAAACAACTTCAACACTGCCGCATATTCAGAAGTGTTCGGCTGGTTCGCCATAGCCTGCACATTCTGGGTCATGGTCAACCAGATTCTCTGCTCCATCGCCACCATCCGCTATCACCGCCTTCCCGCCCACCGCGAGCATTTTCACTGGTGGCGCACGTTGGTCGCCCCGGGTGTTGGCGCGATCGGATTAGCCGGCGCACTCTACCTGCTGTGGTCGAATCTCAGCACCCTTGGCGGCGACATCATTTGGGTAAGTCTCATCCCGTGGTTCTGCATAGGTTGGTTCGCATTAAGCCTTCTTGTCGCCTTCTGGCTGCGGTCAAACCGCCCACATGCCTACGAGAGCCTGGGCCGAGTACTCTCAACCACCGCCGAAGACGCCTGATAAGCAACGCTCGACATCCTTACCGGACAAAGGTCGCCCCTCTCGATCACGCGAGGGGCGACCTTCCACCTTTTGCGTCGCGTTCGGGGTCAGCAGCGAGAGGGGCAGTCGGAGAACACCTTTAGGCACTGGACAGGGTGATCGTAGTATTGTATTACTGTATGAAGGGGTATCGGTCGAGATCTATGTCCCCCAAATAGACCGCAGAAGACTGGAGACGAACGATGAAGTTCATGGGTGCTGTTCTGGAGACTGTAGGTGCATCCACGCCTTGGCAGGAAAGCAAGCCGATCACCGCGCGGGAGCTTGAACTGGACCCCCCTGGCCCCGGCGAAGTTCTTGTCCGGATGGAGGCTGCGGGCGTATGCCATTCCGACCTTTCGCGCGTCACCGGGGTCCGGGAGTGCACGGTCCCAATGCTCCTTGGACATGAAGGCGCTGGAATCATCGAGCAGCTGGGACCTGACTGCGACGAGTTTGAGCCAGGGCAGAAGGTCACGATGACGTTCATGCCCCGCTGCGGTCGCTGCAGCGCCTGCACCGGGACAGGCTGGGCACTCTGCCTCGAAGGGACAGCTGCAAATGCCGCCGGCACTCTCTTGCAGGGCGAGCGACGGATCCGGATGGACGGCAAGCTGATCGATCACCATGGCGGGGTGTCAGCGTTCGCCGAGTACGCCGTCGTAGACAAACACTCACTGGTAGCAATACCTGATGCAGTACCTTCCGACGTCGCCGCCCTACTCGGCTGCGCGATCCTGACTGGCGGTGGCGCCGTACTGAACGCAGCCAAAGTCCGTGATGGTGAGTCTGTTGCCATCGTCGGGATGGGTGGTGTGGGCCTTGCAGCTGCACTTGTCGCCCGCGGTGTCGGGGCGTCCACGATCGTGGCCATCGACATGGTGCCCTCAAAACTGGAAAAGTCTCTCGAAATCGGAGTGACGGAGGCGATGACTCCAGAGCAGGCAGCGAAGGCCGGCGCGAAATTCGATGTAGTCATTGAGTGCGTCGGAAACCCCCGCGCCTTGGAATCGGCGATCGCCCTGACCAAGCCTGGCGGTCGGACCGTTACAGTAGGCTTGCCCAATCCCGCCGCCAGGCTGGAAATCAGCCCGCTCAGCCTCGTTGTCGAGGCAAGGCAGATTATCGGATCCTACATGGGTTCAGGGATCCCCGCGGATGACATCAGGCGCTACGCCCAAATGTACCTGGAGGGCCGGTTGCCCGTTGAGAAGCTGATCTCAGGAACCATCGCACTCGAAGATATAAATTTTGCGATGGATGAGCTCAACGCGGCCTCCGTAATCCGTCAGATCGTGACTTTCGGGAGCAACGACTGATGAACTTTGACGGACAAAGCATCATCGTGACCGGCGGCGGAAGCGGAATCGGACGCGCGACGGTGCTGAAGTTCGCTGAACTTGGCGGCCGGGTAGCCGTGGCCGATGTCAGTCTAGACGCAGCCAGGGAGGTCTCCTCCCTGGCTGGCGGGGGCAGTATTCCCCTCCAGGTCGATGTAAGCGACGCAGCCCAGGTACGAGCGATGGTTGATGAGACCGTCGCCGCCTTCGGTGGTATCGACGTGCTTTGCAACAATGCCGGCTTCGGATTTCTCGGGACCGTCGCCGACATCGGCGAGGCTGACTGGGACCGTCTGATGGCCGTGAACGTCAAGGGAGTTTACCTCTGCTCCAAATACTCGCTTCCGGCGCTGGCGAGGTCGGGAGAGGGACGGATAGTCAATACGTCGTCATACACCGCTGCCGTCGGGATCCCGAACCGCGCGGCATACGTCGCTTCGAAGGGCGCCGTGTCCGCGCTTACCCGGGCAATGGCCCTTGACCACGTCGGCCAAGGGATCCGCGTGAATGCCGTGGCCCCTGGTACCGTCAACTCCCCCTACTTCAATAAGATTGTCGGCGAATCAGCCGATCCCCAGGCTGTTCTGGAAGAACTGAACGGCCGCTCCCCCATGCACCGCATGGGGGAGCCGGAAGAAATCGCCGCCGCCATAGTCTGGCTCGCGTCCAAAGAGTCCAGCTTCGCGACCGGATCCGTCCTCACCGTGGACGGCGGGACGTCATCGTGGTGACGACGTTAGCCGAGGGTGCGTCGTGAACACAGAGAACGACAAAGCGATACGCCCGAAGGACCCGACCGCAGACACCTATCAGGTCATCGCAGTCAGAATGGGAACCAGAACGACCCTTCGCAGCGATGTGTACCTGAACTATCATCTCTACGGCGAACGCGACGGTCCGGCAGTCGTGGACTACTACTTCTGGGTCATCCGCAACAACCGCCACACCGTCATCGTCGACACCGGATTCAGCGCAGCAGCCGGCTGGAAACGCAACCGGGATCTGCTCATTCACCCCCGCGCCGCGCTGGAAGAGCTGGGTATCGACCCGGCCGCAGTACAGCACGTGGTCCTCACTCACGGCCACTACGACCACATAGGCAACGCCAATATCTTCACGGGCGCCACCCTGCACATGGCCGAAAGCGAATACCGGTTCTGGACCTCGCCCACCGCAGCCCACACCCAGTTTTCCTACTTCTCGGAACCCGAGGAGCTGGACCATCTGCGCATCAGCCACGAATCCGGACGGTTGCGTCTGTTCTCCGGCCGCACCGAACCGGTCCCCGGAGTGGAAGTCGTGGAAGTGGGCGGTCACACCCCTGGCCAGTCCGTGGTCTACGCGCCCACCAGTGAGGGGCTGGTCCTGCTCGCCTCAGACGCCGTTCACTTCTACGAGGAACTCGAAAGAGATATGCCTTTCATCGCTGTCAGCGACCTCCCAGCGATGTATGGCGCGTTCCAGCACATCCGGGAAGAATCCAGAACCCGGAAGATCATCATTGTCCCGGGCCACGACCCTGAGGTCCTGCACCGCTTTGAGCCTTTCGCAGCTGGCCTACACGGCAACGCCATCACCATCGGACAGCACCAAATGCCCGCCTAAGGAGAAATAGCCATGGCAACCAGCACCTTTGAAGTCGTTGCAACATATACCGCCATCCAAGGCCGCGAACAGGAAGTCCTCGCCGGCCTGCAAGACCTTGCCCAGGCAAGCCGCTTGGAAGAGGGCAACCTCAGTTACGAGTACTTCCAAGGAGTCGAGGACCCCTTAAGAATCATCATTCTGGAGTCTTACCGCACAGCCGAAGATTTCCAGGCCCATCGGGATTCAGAACACTTCCAACGCATCGGCGTCGGAACGATCATCCCTCTTCTGGAAAACCGGGCTGTGTCCACGTACGAGTCCATAGATGACTGACTGGTTCATTCGGACGGATTCACCGGGGTACGAGCCCTTTTCTTAGGCCACTAAACAACAGATGGAGACTTCAATGTCGTCGCCCACCACTTCCTTGCGCCAGCCAGCCGCATCGTCCGGCTCCGGACCGGAAAATCAGCTGCTGGCTTCTGTTCCCACCGGACTGCTGATCAACGGCGAATGGCGCCCGGCGGCGTCCGGGAAGACGTTCGACGTCGAGGACCCCGCCACCGGGAAGGTCCTGCTGAGCATCGCTGACGCAGGACCCGAGGACGGCAAGGCCGCCCTGGACGCGGCCGCTGCCGCGCAGGACTCCTGGGCACAGGTCCCGGCCCGTGCGCGCGGGGAAATCCTGCGCCGTGCCTTCGAAATGGTCACGGCGCGTGCCGAGGACTTCGCGCTGCTGATGACCATGGAGATGGGCAAGCCTTTGGCCGAGGCCCGGGGCGAGGTCACCTACGGTGCCGAGTTCCTGCGCTGGTTCTCCGAGGAAGCCGTCCGCGCGTTCGGCCGCTACTCGGTCTCCCCGGACGGCAAATCCCGGCTCTTGGTCACCAAGAAGCCCGTGGGCCCCTGCCTGCTGATCACCCCGTGGAACTTCCCGCTGGCCATGGCCACCCGGAAGATCGCCCCGGCCGTCGCAGCCGGCTGCACAAGCGTGCTCAAGCCGGCAAAACTCACACCCTTGACCTCGCAGCTGTTCGCCGCCGTGATGCAGGAGGCCGGCCTGCCCGCCGGCGTGCTGAACGTCATCCCGACCTCGACGGCCGGTGCCACCACCGGGCCTTTGATCAAGGACTCCCGGCTGCGGAAGCTTTCCTTCACCGGCTCCACCGAGGTGGGCCGCCGGCTGCTCTCGGACGCCTCCGAGACGGTGCTGCGGACCTCGATGGAGCTCGGCGGGAACGCCCCGTTCGTGGTCTTCGAGGACGCCGACATTGACGCCGCCGTCGCCGGGGCGATGCTGGCCAAGCTGCGGAACATGGGCGAGGCCTGCACCGCGGCGAACCGGTTCCTTGTGCACGAGTCCGTCGCGGCCGAGTTCGCGGAGAAGTTCGCCGCCAAGATGGCGGACATGACCACCGGCCGCGGCACCGAAGCGCACTCCAAGGTCGGTCCGCTCATCGACGCGAAGAGCCGGGACAAGGTCCACGAACTCGTCACCGACGCCGTGGCCTCCGGGGCCGTGGCCGTGGCCGGCGGCGGACCGGTGGACGGGCCGGGCTACTTCTACCAGCCCACCATCCTCACCGGCGTCACCGAGGGCACCCGGATCCTGTCCGAGGAAATCTTCGGACCCGTCGCCCCGATCATCACCTTCACCACCGAGGACGACGCGATCCGGCTGGCGAACAACACCGAATACGGCCTGGTCGCCTACGTCTTCACCAAGGACCTGAACCGCGGCATCCGGATGGGCGAACGCCTCGAGACCGGCATGCTCGGCCTGAACGCCGGCGTCGTGTCCAACGCCGCCGCACCCTTCGGCGGCGTCAAGCAGTCCGGCCTGGGACGCGAAGGCGGCCTCGAAGGCATCGAGGAATACCTCTACACCCAGTACATCGGCATCGCCGACCCCTACGCCGTCTAGCAACCGCGGCATCCTAAACCGCCGGGGCCTCCCGTGCTCGAAACCGGGAGGCCCCGGTATCCAACTGACCGACACATGTCGCAGAGCAAAGGCACTCTGCGGCCAGCAACCGAAAACAGGCAGGCACCCGGCCGGGGATACCGGCCGGGTGCCTGCCTCCCGGTTTAGAAGCCAGCCAGGACTTGCTCCCTTTGGGAAGAGCACGTGAGCTGGAGGATCGGAATGGAAACTCAGGCTGGCTGGCCAGCCAGCGCCTTTGCCGATTTAGCGGGACCCTCTGCGGCGCTAAAGCTGGCCAAGGCGATTTCTCCTGCGCGCTGAACGTGCGCACGGCAGAGCCGGCTCGCTTCGTCGGCGTCGCGCCGCCTGACCGCCTCGACGATTTCGTCCAGCTCAGCGACGGTCTGCTTAAACCGCCCGGGCGACGACAATGTCATCCTCCGCAGCATGGTCACACGGTTGTTGAGCTGATGGAGCATTTGGGCGAGTACATGGTTTCCGGACCCTGCAAAAAGCACATCATAAAAGCCGTTCTTTGCCTGCAGAACATTCTGCTGGCTGGCCTCGATGCCAGGTTCGTGAAGAGCGCGAACAGAGGCAGCCAAGTTTTCGATCTCGTCCTCGGATGCCCTTATAGTAAAGCTGTAAGCGAGGTGACCCTCGATGAGTTGCCGCGCCTCGTATATCTCTCGAGCGTCCTCTTCAGTGATGACTGCCACCGAAGGACCCTTGTGAATCACATTGGTAATCAGGCCTTCGGCCTGAAGCTGCTGCAGCGCCTCTCTCAGAAGCGTCCGACTTACGCCGAGCTTGTCACATAGGTCCCGCTCTATCAGCTTTTGCCCGGGCTGGAACGCACCGTAGAGGATGGCATCCCGCAGCGCTGTTTCAGCCCTCTTCCGCAAAGACATGTCTTCCCGTTGCAGTCGAAGTCCAATTGGCGACTCCATAGCACCCTCCCAGGTCAAATAATCGTTCAGACCAATGTACTACGCATCCCCTCCTATGCGCCATAATGACTGGCGATATGATTGTAAGACGATAAATGTGGCCACGTGGGGTGACTCGCGGCAGAACGCAGCCTCTCTCCCTTGCCCTTGCAACCGAAAGAGGCTATTGCATCCGGACGCCGGCCCTCCTATACTCGTCAAAAGATAACTATTGTCTGACAAAAGTGCATTGAGACAATCAGCGTTAGTAATTCTTGATCATCTCCAGGTCCTCCTTCGGCTAGTCGGAAGACAGACACTGGAGCGGAGATCGGCCCAAAGGAAAATGTAATGGTCAAAGACGACCTGAGCGTCTGCTCAACTCCTGGAACCCCTGGGACGGCCGCTGTCGGCACCCGGTACCTTCGCGGGTGCACGGATCACCGCGGAGACAGGGAGGGGCTGCGACTTCAGGCCCCGCACTCATCAAGCTGGCGGCTCCTTCTGCTGGCGCCCGCATCGGCGTCACCCAGCGAAGAACTGTTCACAGCCTCCCGCACTTCCAAGCAGTAGGAGAATCATAATGGCCGATTCGGCACTGAGCTCCCCGTTTGAGTCGAAGCAGACTACGGCTGGGAATCACGAACCAACTATCAAAATCCATCAGGTCACGAAGGCCTTTGGTGAAACACGGGCCTTGCGAGGTGCGACGTTCTCCGCGGCCGCCGGCGAGATCCACGCCATCGTGGGGGAAAACGGCAGCGGCAAGAGCACGCTGGCGAAGATTATGTCCGGCATTGTCCTACCCGATGACGGAACAGTGAACGTCAACGGCCGCCATGTGACGAGCCCTGCCGAGGCCCTCAAGACAGGCGTCGCCACGGTCTTCCAGGAAGTACTGGTGGCCGAAGGTGCAAGCATTGCCGACAATGTGTTCATTGGCTCACAGGGCGTATGGCGTTCCGGAACCCCGAGGAAGGAACAGGTTCGGCGTGCCGCAGACCTGCTGGAGTCTCTTATGGGGCACCCCGTCGATGCGTCGGCGCTCGTGGAGACACTCAGCCTGGCAGACCGGCAGTGGGTAACTATAGCCCGTGCGCTCGTGCGCTCCCCCAAGGTAGTGATATTTGATGAGTCCACGGCCGCGCTCGACCTTTCGGGTGCGGCCAGGCTGTACGGAGAAATGGAACGGCTCCGTTCGGAAGGAGTCTGCGTTGTCATCGTCACCCACCGCATTGCGGAGCTCACCACCTTCGCAGACAGCGCCACCGTACTCCGGGACGGCGTCGACGTCGGAATACTCAGGGGCGATGAGATCACAGAGACCCGCCTGATCGAATTGATGACCGGCGTGAAGGCCAAGGACGGTCTGGCTGCCGAAAACCATCGTCAACATACATCAGGCGGGGACAGCAGCGAAGTAGTTCTTCAGGCAGCCGGCCTCGTGGCGACAGCTGGAGCCCGGCCATCGGATTTCGCCCTTCGCGGCGGTGAAATCGTGGGCTTTGCCGGCCTCGACGGTCAGGGCCAGGCTGAGTTCCTTCAAGCCCTGACCGGTGTTCGAACAGCGGTGGCCGGCGAGGTCTCCGCTGTCGGCAAGGACGGCCGCCAACGCGGCATTGGCTCGTTGGCCGAGGCCATTGCGGCAAAAGTCTCATACATTTCAGGCGACCGGCGCAAGGAAGGAATCTTCCCGAACCTGAGCATTGCCGAGAACTTTGGGATGCCCTTGTACCGGCACAACCGAAGGCTCGGGATCATCGACCGAAACGCCATCACCGCATGCTTCAAGGAGATGGCCGGCACGTTGAAGCTGCGGGCCGGTGCACCTTCGGATCCCATCACGTCGCTCAGCGGCGGCAACCAGCAGAAGGTGCTCATTGGCCGAGAGCTGGCCCAGGATCCGCGAGTGGTAGCCCTCAACGATCCCGCCCGGGGAGTTGACATAAGCACCAAGCGTGAACTCTACGCCCAGCTCGACCGCCTGGCCCAGAACGGAGCCGGGATCATCTACCTCTCGACCGAAATCGACGAGCTCATTGGCCTCTGTGACCGCGTGGCTGTCTTCCGCGACGGTGCCCTCCTCGGCTGGGTGACCGGCAGAAGCATCACTTCCGACCGGATTCTCGCGGGGATGTTCGGTCACCTTGAATCCGACTTCGACGTCGAGAAAGCACTGGTGGAACAGGCATGAAACCACAAAGCAAATTTGGCCGGCTGACAGGCCGCTCGTCGTATTCGTTCGCCGCGTGGGGCTTGCTGGCCGTGCTGCTGATCGTGTGCGCGGTCCGGGCCCCCTACCTCTTTACGGCCAGCGGGATCGGCGGATTGCTGGTCTCTGCGGTGCCTCTCATTCTGGTCGTCATGGGACTCACAGTAACGGCGCTGGTGGGCAGCGGAGTCGACCTTTCTGCGGGTCCCTTGATGATCTTCGTTAACGTCACCCTCGTCCGTGTCCTCTTCGATCACCAGATCGGTTCGCAGGCGGTGGTCATCGCGTGGGCACTTGGCATTGGCGTCGTCATCCAGGTAGTTCAGGCAATTGTCATCACTGTCGCCAGGATTGAACCTGTGATCGTGACTCTGAGTGCGTTTCTGGCACTGTCCGGCATCAATCTCGTCATCCTCACGCAACCCGGTGGCCAGGCTCCCCGGTGGCTCGCCGAATGGGGCTCGGGGCGATCCATACTAGCCCCAATGACTGTCGTACTGATCATTGCCATCCTCGGCTGGTGGGCTTTCACGAGGACCCAGCTGTTCACCAACCTGCGGCTTGTCGGCTCGAATCAGCGGACCGCGTTCGTCAGCGGAGTTCCGGTGACCATGGTCAGGGTTGTGGCACACGGAATTTCCGGACTACTTATTGGTGCCGGCGGCCTTGCCTATACAGGACAGATAGCGTCGGGCAACCCGACCCAAGGCGGAACCTACACGCTGGCCGCCATCACGGCCCTCGTTCTGGGGGGAATCAGTCTCGCCGGCGGACGCGGCGGAGTACTTGGCTCAATCCCTGGTGCCATCGCCGTCACGCTGATCTCCTTCACACTGACAACTTTCTCACTAGGATCACTAGCTTCATTCGTAGTGCAGCTGTCCTACGGTCTGATTTTGGTGCTGGCCCTCCTGGTCAGCGTGATCATCCCGGCACTGTGGCGCAAGCGCCAGGAGGTAAAAGCAGCATGACAACCATCAAATCCCAGCCACTGGCAGCCCGGGTTCCGTTGCTGTCCAAAGCCTCGGGCCAGAAGAACATCATCCTGGGCCTCATCATGCTGGCAGCGCTCCTGGCTGTCGGCGCCGCGACCGTCCAGGGATTCCTGTCCGGCTCGAACCTCCGCTCGATGCTCCTCTTGGGGGCCTTCCTCGGCCTTGCCTCGGTGGGCCAAACCCTCTGCGCCCTTCTCGGCGGGCTGGACCTGTCCATTCCGTATCTCATCGGGTCCGCCAACATCGGAGCCCTCTACATGATCAGTTCCGGCGTGCCGGCCGGGCTTGCCATCATCATTACCCTCGTTCTCGGCCTCCTTGTGGGAATTCTCAACGGGTTGATCAGTCTCCACCTCCAGAACCAGGCTCTCATCGTTACCCTGGGCGTCGGATTCGCAACGGTGGGCGCAACGCAGGTTCTGACCAGCGCGGGTGCTTCAAACGCCGGTGGCACCAGCGGCGTCGTGCCTGAGTGGCTGGCAAACATCTCCTCGCTAAGTGGCGAAACATTGGGCCTGCCCGTCCCCCCGGTAATCCTTATCTGGCTCGTTCTCGCCGTCGGGCTGGTGCTCATCATGCGATCCACCTGGTTCGGACGCAGCACGTACGCCTTGGGCGGAAACCGTTCAGCAGCGCGACTGATGCTGATCTCAGAGTCCCGTCGCTGGATTACCGTCTATGCCCTGAGCGGTCTGTTCTCGGCGGCGACGGGAATTCTGTTGCTGGGCTTTACCGGCGGAGCCTTCGTACGGGTCGGCGATCCGTATCTCTTCCTCACAGTGGCAGCTGTCGCAGTGGGCGGCACCTCTCTTCTCGGCGGCCGGGGTGGATACGGCAGCACCCTCGTAGGTGTGCTTGTGCTGATGGCGCTGACCTCCCTGCTGGTGGGCTACGGGCTGAACAACAACGCCCAGCAATTTGTCCTTGGCCTGCTTATCGTGCCGCTGGTCGGCTTCTATGCCCGCAATCCGCACATCAGACAGCAGATTTAGCATCCCTCAAATAGATGAAGAGAAGCCCAACGCAGAAATTCAGGCGGCGGATTCGCAGTAGAGCCCGCCAAGACCACAAAGGACCGATGTTGACTACCAATCACGAGACCCCAGTCAAAACCGAAACACACAATGAGCAGTGGCACGCAGGGATCACTGTGCGCAGAGAGGTGCTTGGAGACTCCTATGTCTCGGAGTCTCTCCAACGCACAGCAGGGACCGAAAGCGAAGCCCTCCAATCACACATCACAGAAACAGTCTGGGGGGCGGTATGGACGCGGCCTGGGCTGGACAGACGCAGCCGCAGCCTGCTGAACATCGGAATGCTGGTTGCCCTCAACCAGCACCACGAGCTGGCCGTACACATCCGCGGCGCCCTACGCAACGGACTAACCAGGGACGAAATAGTGGAATCCATCGTCCATGCGACAGCGTACTGCGGGGCGCCAGCGGGACTCGCAGCCATGCGCGTCGTCCAGAAAACACTCGACGCCGAGACTCTGGCAGCCGGCGGGGCCGAGGCCGCACCGGCTTAGGAAGCTTTCCTGCCGCTAGATACCCGTCCTGGGCACAGACCTGTGGGCGGGTATCCGGCTGCCGGATGTCACCCATTCTCATCACCGATCATGCACAAAGGAACACAATGACAAGCAAACTCAATCACTGGATCGACGGTCGGTCGGTAGTGCCCGCAAGCAACGAATACCGCGTCGGCGACAACCCGGCCACCGGCGGCGCCGGCGCCGAGGTGGCGCTGGGCAACATCGATGACGTCAAAGCCGCCGTAGCGTCCGCGGAAAACGCGGCTCGCGCCTGGCGCAGGTTTCCCTCAGCCAAGCGTGGAAGACTTCTCGGAGACCTTGCGCGCCTCATGCGGGAGAAGAACCAGGAGCTCGCAGAACTTGAGATTGAAGATACCGGAAAGCCATTGGCTGTCGCCCTGAGCGAGGTGGAAAACTCCGCAGCTTATTTCGAGTTCTATGCCGGCCTGGTAAACCTGCCGGTGGGCGATGTCCTGGACGTTGACCCGGACCAGCACATCTACACCCGCAGGGAACCGTTTGGCGTCATCGGCATCATCACGCCCTGGAACGTCCCGATGAACCAGGCGGCGCGAGCATGCGCTCCCGCCTTGGCTGCCGGAAATGTCGTAGTCGTGAAGCCTGCCGAAGCATCATCGCAGACGACGATCGCCCTAGCCCAGCTCGCCAGCCAGGTGGGCTTTCCAGATGGCACTTTCAACGTGGTACTAGGCAAGGGATCCGAGGTCGGTACCGAACTTGTTCGTCATCCCTCCGTCCGCAAAGTCGCGTTTACCGGATCGGTTGCCGTCGGCCAGACCATCGGACACATCGCCGCCGACCGTGTGATCCCTTTGACATTGGAGCTCGGCGGCAAGTCCGCCAACATCGTCTTTGAAGATGCCGATCTCAAGTTTGCCGCCTCCGAAGCAGTCCGCGCCTTCACCACCAACGCCGGCCAGATATGTTCAGCCGGCACGAGACTCCTTGTCCAGCGGTCAATTCACGACGAATTCGTCACAGCGGTGGCAGACATTGTGCGGGAACTGCGCCCGGGGAAAGAAGTGGGTCCGATGATCACCCGCGACCAGTACCAGCAGGTCCAAAAGTACTTCGACGTGGCCAACCAAGAAGGGATGCAGGCGGAAGTCGGCGGGAACCTTCCCGACGACGAGGCACTGCGTGGCGGCTTCTACGTAAACCCCACGGTCTACTCGAACGTGGATAATTCCGCCACCCTCGCCCAGGAGGAGATCTTCGGCCCGGTGCTCGTTGCGATCCCCTTCGACACCGAAGAGGACGCTATCCGCATCGCCAACAACTCCGACTTCGGGCTGATCTCAGCGGTGTGGACCAAGGATATCTCGAGGGCATTCCGGGTTTCAGAGGAAATCGAAGCGGGGCAGGTCTTCATCAACACGTGGTCGACCGGAGCCGTCCAGACGCCCTTCGGCGGCCACAAGTACAGTGGCTACGGGCGGGAAAAGGGCATCGAGGCCCTCAACCACTACAGCCACCTCAAATGTGTGGTCGTGGCCTATTGAGCTGAGCCCGTTGCGAAGCTGAGTTCCAGCAGTGGTTCCGAAACCTCGCAGATAGTCCCTAAGACTAACGCTGACATTAGAAGGCCTTCGTTCAGGAGTATTTGAACGAAGGCCTTCTCAGTCCCTGGGACTTTGACCAGGCCGAGGAATGGTTCTGGAGAACAGGACCGATGGTCGTGGGCCGATTCTGGACACGGTCACGCCTTTGGCAGACGCCGGTCTTGCCCGCCTTGGGATCCAACGAACGGGGTCTGCAATAGGCCAGGGGGTCCTTGTTCTTCGGATGGGAGTTTGCGCCGACGGGGACAGTTCCGGGGCTCGAGCAGCCGATGCCTTGACGCAGGTATACGAAGATAGCGGCGCGGTCCGTTTTGACGCACCTGCCCAGTCAACGCGAGGAAGAGGTCCTTACGACATATGGTCGTAAGGACCTCTTCTTGCTCCCAAGAGCTTCGCGTCGACGGGCATACAAGCCGCAGTGGCAAAACCCGGGACGTCAGTAGGCTGTCTGAAGCAACTTTCGGACGTCTTCAGCGGTCACAGTCCGGGGAGCCTGGCGAATGACCGCCTCAGCCTCTCCCATTGTTGCCCGGACAACGTTCTCGAGGGCTTCCGGTGATAATCCAAACTCCCCTATCTGACGCGGGACCCCCAGTTTGTCGAACAGGCGTTCCATTTCCTCGGGAGCGGAGAGCGGAACCGAGGCACCCCGGGCCTCGGCGAGGACTTTGGCCATGACACTTTGCTGGGGCCCGGTTGCGTCGGCGTAGAACCGCATGACGTGCGGCAAAGTGATGCAGGACGTAACACCATGCGGAACTCCCGCTGCTCCCAACTGGTGTCCGATGGCGTGGGAAAGTCCCACCGGCACGTTGTGCACTCCGACCAGCGACATCCAGGCTGCCTGCTGGCACCGAAGGGCTGCCTCGTGGTTGGTGGCGTCCGCTGCGGTTCGGGGTAGATCTTCTGCCAGCATGCGGAGTGCTGAGGTGCAGAGGGCGGTAGTGAACGGGTGGGAGTTGGTCGCGTAGGCAATTTCGACCGCATGATCGATTGCTCTCACCCCGGTGGTGGTCCAAAGGTTCCGTGGCGTCAAAGCACACAACTCCGGGTCCAGCACGACGGTATTCGGTGTCAGCGCCAGATACCTCGTGAGCTCTTTGGTGTCAGTGCTGTCATCGACGAAAGCGGCCACACCATTCCACTCTGCCGCCGAGAGGGTTGTAGGGACAGCGATAACGGGAAGTGGGACTCCCTTCAGCTCCGGAAGACCGTGGGAGATGCTGTAGTGAAGGAAATCGTGAGCTTCATGGATTCCCTCCCCTACCCCCAGCGCGGTGAGCTTGGCTGCGTCAATAGCCGAGCCTCCGCCTATTCCAATGACCACATCCGCGTTCACGTTCTGGGCGATGTCCACGAGCTCCGCCAGCCGCTTCACCGGGTTATGGGCCTCGACCCTGGTGTAAACGCCCGCCGCCTTTTCTCCCAGAGAACTGACGAGCTCGCCAAATTCCGGGCTGGCGCCTAAGGTCCTGCCGGTCAGCAGAAGCGCGCGTTCCAGGCCGCGCCGCTTAAGTTCGGCAGGAATCTGTTGCAACGAACCTTTGCCCTCGATGACTCGTTCGATGCGGGGCATTTCGAAAACTCGTGGCTGACTCATGTATACCTCCAATAGGGAAGGGCACGCCCCGTCTTCGAGGCGTGCCTACTCCTGTTATCTAGTTTTCGTGTCCTGCTGAGGACCCGGGTGCCGGGATGGGGCTCAGGCCCCACCGGCTGATCACCGCCGGCTGCCCGCGGCCTCGGCAGCCTTGGATGCAGCCTCGGACGGCGGCACGGAGGGAATACCAGATTCCGCCTTGTCGGCTGACTCGGCAGCCCGGGTCGCAGGGGGTGCCGTCGGGGCTGTGGCGGCTGTTGCGGTGGATTCTGCTTCGTTCAGGTACGCCACGGCATTGGCGCCGGCCACCCGACCGAAGGTCATGGACCGGATTGACGACGTTGCCGGCGGGTACTCGTGGTAGAAGAGGCCCGTGATTTCGCCGGCCGCATAGAGGCCAGGAATCACGGCGCCGCCACCGGAGATCACGCGGGCGTCGGTGTCAACCTTGAGTCCGCCGTAGGTGAACGTGATTCGGGCCTCGAGCGGGTAGCCGTAAAACGGACCGGACTCGATCTTGTTCGCCCAGTTGGACTTCGGCGGTGTGATGCCGCTGGTGCTCAGCCCGTCGAGAATCTCAGGCTGGAAGGGGCCGCCCGGGGTTGAGTAGTTGAACTCCCGAACCGTTGCTTCAACAGCCTCCGGATCCAGGCCCAGCTTCGTGGCGAGTTCGGCGAGTGTTGCGCCTTCCTCGGGTTCCAGATCGGTGGTCTCGTAAACCCAGCCCGGGCGCATCCGCTCCATGACGGGCTTGTCGGTGATGAAGTAGGCCTTCTGGTTCTGGTTCTTCCAGACTTCATAGGCCAGCAGTTCGAAGTGTGCGAAGAGGTAGTCCTCGCCCTCGTCAAAGAAGCGCTTTCCCTCCTGGTTGACGCAAATCCCGTAATTGTGGCCCCAGATCACTGCGTCCGGTCGGCTGGTGCGCGAGTCGACGACCTCGGAGTGGAACATGTCGAACTGTCCTGCCGTGTCGGCTCCGATGTCCATGGCCATCCGGATGCCGGCGCCCTTGTTGCGGTGCAGGCCCGGAACAATCGGCTTGATGTCGACCGCGTTGTTCCCCAGGTACTGAGTGAGCATCTCGGGGTTACCTTCAAAACCGCCCGAAGCTATGACGACGGCCTTGGAGCTGAGCGTCTTCAGCAGGCCATCCTTGCCGCGCACGACGACACCGTTTACGCGGCCTTCATCGGAGATGCTGAGCTTGACTGCCTCGGTTTCCCAAAGGACCTCGGCGCCGTCGAACTTCTGGAAATGAGTAAGGAGGTTGTTCACAATCTGAAGCCCGCCGCCGACTGGCCACTTGATGCTCTTGTCCGTTTCGTATTCGAGGGCTACGTCGTTTTCCCAGTGCTGATACAGCTCGACGCCATGAGCCTCCAGGTATTTGATGGTGCCCGGGACTTCGCGCTCAAGCGCCAGGCAGTACTCCAGGTCGGCCAAGCCCTTGGATGTCTCCTGGACCCGGTCCTTCCACGACTCATCGAGTCGACCGTCCTCGTAGACGCGCAACCAGGCCATGGTCCAGCGTGAGCCTCCGGAGCGCTCATCCTCTGCGCCGACCTCCACAACGGCAACGCGGCCTGATCGGCCTTCCTCGGCAGCCTTCTCGCAGTAGCTCAACGCCGCCGAGGCGCCAGCGAATCCGCTGCCAATCACGACCAGATCGTATTCAGACATTTTCGTGTTCTCCGTTCCATCATCTTTGATGTCTGTCAGACAATCCGACAGATGTACAATAATATGACTCAGCTTTTTCTGTGTCAATGCTCACGCTCTTGCGAGACCGGTGCTGCTTTCGGCGAGCGAGTACGGCGCCAGCGCCAGTGTAAAAACCGGGCACATGCCCACCGCCTCCCTTGCCCCATATGCTTCAGAATCGGCCAGCGCACAGAGCCTGTGGGTGGGCGGGGAGTCCGCGGGCTCCCCGCCCGCGCGAGTCCGCAGCTTCGGCTACGGCATCGCGATGTCTTCGTTAGGGCTTTTTCCAGGCGAAGGGGTCGCTCGGGTTTTCAAAGAAGGCATCGAGCTTTGTCCCGGTAAGCCATCCGCCCTTGGGCTCCAGCCAGCCGTCGGCATTGGGGTCACATTTCGTTCCCAAAGCCTCCTTGGCCTCGTCGTAGCTGATCGGAGAGACAGTCAGGACGATGGACTGTATTTTCGGTCCCTGCTGCTGAAGGATCCGAACAGCCGTCTCGATTCCAAGTTCCATTTCACCCTTGGGCGGCCAGATGTTGTAGCCAGTATCCGCAAACTCGGGATGATTCACCCAGTAGCACGCGGCCCCCGTCTCGCCGCCAATGTTGATCGGGACAACCGGGCGGCCAGACTGCTGCAGGGCCTGCAAAGCCCCTGTCGCGGATGCGGGCTGAGCGACGATGCCGTCAAGCTGCCCCGGATGAGTTGCGAGGAATTTCTGCACCTCCGTCTTGGTCACGGGGGCGGACCACATGCCGTTAACCGAACCCACGAGCTTGATGTCAGGATACTCTTTCAACGCATCCTGGACGCCGGCCTCGAAGTCAATTGCGTTGGTCGCCCCGGGCACGCCCTGAACATCGAGGACGTTCCCCTTCCCGCCGATCTTGTCGAAGACCGACTTTGCGAACACGCTTCCCGCCTGCCGATAGTTAGTCACTGCACTGACGGCATATGGCGAATCCACATGACCGCTCCAGGCCACGAATGGAACACCCTTTTCGTGGGCGTATTCGATGGACTGGTTCAGTGCGGTCTTGGCGGAGCAGCAGGCGATGAGAATATCGACGCCCTGATCAACGAGCTGCCGTATTTGTTGGTTCTGAACGGTGTCGTCACCGCCGGACTGCGCCACGATGACCTCCTTGATGAGCCCGGCCTTTTGGTAGCGGGGAACGATGTCGTTCATGAGGTGATCCATGGCCGTTGTCTGCCAGGAATTGCCTGCGTACGGACTGGCGTAACCGATGGTCCACGGAGGCGGCCCCTTGGGCTTCCATCCCTCCGCGTAGGGCGTCTTTCCAATCAGAGCATCGGCATTCTGATAAGCCTTCTGGGCGTCGGCCGGAAGAGAGGACAACGCAGATTCAGAAGAGGTTGACGCTCCAGACCCGGCAGCTGGGCCAAAGTCGCTGCCCCCGCCACAGGCCGTGAGGGCCAGGACCGCAGACAGGGCGAGTGCCCACCGGGCGCGCACGGTCAGTTTGGCCCCGGATTGATTGTGAGGCGAGACATTATCGTGGTCTTCTTTGACCATTCTGAACTCCTTATAAGTTGGCAGACCCAGAACCAGGTTCGTCGGCCGGCGACTATACGCTCCAGCTCATTGTATGAAGAAAGAATGTCAGACAATCATAACGGGCTGTTCCATGAGTATAGGGGTGACCGGCATCACGCGCAATAGGCTGAATCGCTCGCTGCCAGACTGCAATAACGCATGGTGGATCACCTTGAAGATGTGCATATCGTCTGACAGTATGGCGAATGTCACGGACGGTGGCTGCGGGCATCAAGGATGATGGGAAGGCAGC
The DNA here is from genome assembly GCF_040683875.1 of Arthrobacter sp. NPDC093128. Taxonomy (NCBI): domain Bacteria; kingdom Bacillati; phylum Actinomycetota; class Actinomycetes; order Micrococcales; family Micrococcaceae; genus Arthrobacter; species Arthrobacter sp. NPDC093128. The sequence continues at coordinate 31,129 of NZ_JBFBEY010000023.1, read as the reverse complement.
ATGGCAGCGAATCAATTGAAGGTCCACGTTCTCGAGACCGGCGTCATGGAAGCGGACATGGCGTGGCTCTTACTGAAACCCGGGCGGATCATTGCAGATCGCCACAACAAGGAGCGGAAGCGCGAATGGGGTGAGGTTCCGACGCACGCCGTTCTCATTGAGCATCCGGAGGGCCTGATCCTATGGGACACGGGAGTTCCGCGGGACTGGGCTTCCCGCTGGGCGAGCAGCGGCATGCATGAGTACTTTCCCGTCACCACTGATACGCAGGGAGAATCCGGATTCCTCGACTCGTCATTGGCGCAGCTGGGCCTTGCGCCTACGGACATAGATCTCTTAATCCTTTCCCATCTTCATCTCGACCATGCAGGCAATGCTCGATTGTTCGACAACGGCAAGACGAGGATCGTCGCGAACCGCAAGGAACTTGAGGGCGTGCGCGGAATCATGGGCGACTCCTCGGGAGGCCACCTTAAGGCGGATTTCGAAGGGCTGCCGATTGAAGGCATCGAGGGAGACACGGAAATCGTTCCTGGTGTTTCCGTCATCGACACCCCAGGCCATACGTGGGGAACCATGTCCCTTCAGGTCGACCTCCCAGATGACGGCACGAAAATCTTCACCTCGGATGCCGTCTACCTGGAGGACTCCTTTGGACCCCCTGCCGTTGGCGCCGCGATCGTGTGGAATAACCTTCTGTGGCTGGAATCCGTCGAGAAGCTGCGAAAGATCGCCGAGCGGACAGATGCCGAGATCATATTCGGACACGAAACCGCTCAAGTAGATCAAATCCGCTGGGCACCGGCAGGTCACTACCAGTGATTTTCTACGATTTCCGTTGCACTCAAGGTCACATCTTCGAAGCTGCCCTCCCATCAATGTTCGCCGAAAACCCTGACTGCCAAAGCTGCGGCTCCAAAACCAACCGAAGGCCCGCCCCGGTCGGTCTGAGCGGTCGGGCCGACCCTGGACCATCGCGCGAAGAGCGCCCGCGCAGTTGGCGCCAAGTAGATGGCGGCAATCCATCAACTATCCGCGCCTGGCAGAGAGCCATCGAAAAGAGGGAACGGCTAGAAGACAAGTACCCCGAGTTGGCGGGAGACAGCCGGCCAGTACTGGCCCACGAAGGACTATTCGGCAAGCACCCCCTCCGCGCTGGCGACGATGTAGCTTCTGCCATTGCAAGCGCCTCAGCCCGGGCAAGACCCGGACAGACCACGCTCTATAGGTCCTGGTGACGATTCAGGTCGAAGCTGCGAGCCGCGGGGCTGGAAATTCCGAGCACTTGCCGCTTCTCTAACAATTGTGGTCTCATTGACTCAATGACCGTACGATTGTACGACGATCATGGGCGATGTCACGCTCATCTATTCAGGAGACAATGATGACTCTGAGGGACACCAGTTCACGGGAGGCGCGGCGCTACAGCCAGAAGGTAGCTTTTGCCAGCCTCATCGGCAATACCATCGAGCTTTACGACTTCTTCATCTATGGGACGGCCGCAGCCCTAGTTTTCGGTAAGCTGTTTTTCCCACATGCCGATCCGCTGACCGGAACCCTGCTCGCCTTCGGCACCTACGCCGTAGGCTTCATTGCACGGCCACTGGGCGGCATCGTCGCCGGGCATTTCGGCGACAAAGTCGGCCGAAAGCGAATGCTGGTACTGACGCTGCTCCTCATGGGGGCATCCACCTTCTCCGTCGGCCTACTGCCCACTTATGAACAGCTGGGCGCGGCCGCCCCACTCCTCCTGCTCGCGATGCGCCTGATTCAGGGCTTCTCGAACGGCGGCGAATGGGGTGGTGCCGTTCTCATGGCCACCGAGAACGCTCCGGAGGACAAGCGTGGCTTTTACGGCAGCTGGGCCCAGGTCGGTGTCCCGGCGGGCACGCTGATCGCTAACGGCGTTTTCCTCGCGGTAAGCCTGAACATGTCTACTGAAGACCTCCTGGCTTGGGGGTGGCGCCTGCCGTTCCTCTTCAGCATTGTTCTGGTCTTCCTCGGCCTCTGGATCCGCCTGAAAATCCACGAGTCACCGAAATTCGTTGAGATGAAAAAGGCCGGCGCGGAGGCGAAGCTTCCCATCGTCCAGGTGTTCCGCCAGTACCCGAAGGAAATCTTCCAGGCCATTGGCATGCGCATGGCCGAGAACGGCGCCTTTTACATCATCAGTACCTTCGTCCTGACGTACGTTGCCTCACAGTTGAAGATGCCCAGCTCCGACGCCCAGATCGGCGTCCTTATCGGCTCGGCCCTGTCGATCCCAGCCCTGTTGGTCTGGGCGGCTCTCTCCGATCGCATCGGCCGGAAGAAGGTGTACATGTTCGGAGCAATCTTCATTCTGATCTTCGCCTTCCCGTTCTTCCTCCTGCTTAACACGGCATCGCCGATCCTGGTCGGTCTTGCGGTAGTCCTCGCCATGGTGCTGGGGCACAGTGCCATGTACGGGCCCCAAGCTGCCTACTTCGCCGAATTGTTCGGTACAGAAGTGCGCTACACCGGCGCATCCCTTGGGACCCAGCTGTCTTCGGTGCTGGCCGGGGGCCTCTCCCCCCTGATTGCCACTGCACTTCTGGCAGCCTTTGGTTGGACCGCCGTCGCCTGGTACCTAGTAGGCATGGCTGTGATCACCGTCGTATCGCTGCTCACTACGCGTGAGACTTTCCGGTCGACCATGAACGAGTCACTACAAAAGGTCGAAGCCCCCGTCTGACCGGCCAGCCACACTCAGTGAATATTAAGGACTGGCCAGGCCGCCTTCCCATCCAACAATTGAACCGATTAGAGGACATCATGAACAACGACACTTACGAGCAAGGCGAGAAAATCCGCAGGGAGGTGTTGGGCGATGCTCACGTGGAGCGCTCACTGAGTTCGGCGACAGAATTCACTCGGCCCATCCAGGAACTGGTCACGGAATACTGCTGGGGAGCCATCTGGAGCCGCCCCGGGCTTGAGCGAAAGACAAGGAGTCTGGTCAATCTGGCCATGCTCACAGCCCTCAATCGCTCGCATGAGCTGGCAGTGCATGTCCGCGGCGCCGCAAACAATGGTTGCACCGACGAGGAAATCCAGGAAGTCCTCATGCAGGCGGCGATCTACGCCGGCGTCCCGGCAGCTCTCGAATCATTCCGCATCGCGGAAAAGACTCTTAAGGAGACCCGTGCCCATGTCTGAAAACGGAACGCCACTCGACATCGCATTTATCGGGCTCGGAAACATGGGGGCGCCCATGTCGGCCCGTCTCCCTGCCAGAGGCTTCGTGGTCCATGGGTTCGACCTTTCCGCCGAGGCGCGACTGCACCTCGAAGCCGCGGGCGGTAAGGCCTACGGTAGCCCTGCGGCCGCTGTGGCCTCCGCCGACGCGGTGATCCTGATGCTTCCCTCCTCTGACATCGTGGAACGGGTTATCCTGGACGACGACGTCCTGGCCGCCTTGAGGCCCGGAACAGTGGTTATCGACATGAGTTCTTCGGCCCCGGAGCGGACTGTGGAGCTAGCCTCCAAACTGCGGGCGTCCGGCTTCCCGCTCATCGACGCGCCGGTTTCAGGAGGCGTAAGGGGTGCCCAAAACGGCACGCTTACCATAATGGCCGGAGGCGATCGCGAGGACATTGAGCGGATACTGCCGGTGCTCGAAGTTCTCGGACACACGACACACATCGGGCCCGTCGGAGCAGGTCATGCCCTCAAGGCCCTCAACAACCTCATGTCGGCAACCCATTTGCTCATAACGAGCGAAGCCGTTCTCGCAGGTGAAAAGTTCGGGATAGACCCCGCAGTCATGCTGGAAGCGGTCAACGGCTCGAGCGGGCGAAGTGGGTCAACTGACAACAAGTGGCCTAACTTTATTCTTCCCGGGACCTATAACTCAGGGTTCAACCTGTCTCTAATGGTCAAAGACATGGGTATTGCCGTCTCTTTGGCGGACTCCCTTGGAGTTTCCAGCCGTCTCAGCCACTGCGCAACGGAACTCTGGCAGGAGGCCCAGAAGGCACTACCGGCGGACGCCGATCACACAGAAATCGTGAAGTGGCTTCGGGCAAACGCCTCAAGGCCTGTGGCCTAGCGCCGCCGGGAGCCAGTCGGGGCCGTCACCGCATTTACTCGGTGACGGCCCCTGGCCCGAGACTAGAGGATTCGCTTCCCTGGGCCGCGATGACTGCACCAACAAGACCCGGGAATCGTCGGTTCAAGTCGCCGATCCGCAGCGTGTTCAGGATCGACGTCCCTTGGTAATGCTGTTCTATGATCCCGGCCTCCCGTAGAACTCGGAAGTGATGCGTCGAAGTTGACTTACTCACCGGCAGCTCGAACGCGATACATGCCTGATCGTCATGGCCGTCCGCAAGCTGGCTAACGATACGCAGGCGGATGGGATCGGCCAAAGCAGCCAAGACAGTGTCGAGCTTGATCTCGTCCAGGTTCGGATGGTCCAAGATACGCATATACACTCCAGCGGGTCGCAAGCTTTGTTGTAGGCCAACCATCATACTACGATTTACGCCGTACTATTCAGATTGATAGTCAAAAACGGACGGGGCAGCATGAATATTTTCCTGATTGGTGCAGCCGGCGGCGTGGGACGTCGACTCATTCCGCTACTTGTGGCCAAAGGGGACGACGTGACCGGAATGCACCGGGCGGAGGCCCAGGCCGACACTATCCAGCGCGCAGGTGCCGCTCCCCTTGCCGGTGACCTGATATCCGACTCTGTCGAAGGCCTGGCCCGCAACATGCGTGGGCACGACGCCGTGGTTTTCTCCGCCGGGGCACACGGCACAGGAATAGATCAAACCACCCTCATCGACGGTAAGGGATTGGAAAAAGCCGCGACGGCCGCCGAAGAAGCCGGCGTTCCGAGATTCCTTCTCGTATCGGGCTTTCCCGAAGCGGGGCGGCAGAACGATGTCAACGAAAGCTTCGAACACTTCAAGCGAGTCAAGAAAGCAGCGGACGCCTATCTGGCACGACGTCGGCTGGACTGGATCATTCTGCGGCCAGGCCCGCTCCTTGACCAGCCCGGATCTGGCTGCGTTTCTGCGGGCCCCGCACTCGAATTCGGGCCCGTTCCGCGGGAAGACGTGGCGGCCTTCATCGCAGCCACCTTGCACGAATCTGGGATGAGCCGCCTGATCATCGAACTGACCGCCGGGGCCACTCCGATTGGCCAAGCCGTAGCGCACCTCGCCAGGGCAAGGGAGCCACGAGGTCCCCTGCTGGGCGCAGATCATCTGACAGCGGACCGCACCCAGTAATTACAAGGGCTGTCGACCCCGCGGGGCAAGACTCCGCGTGGTCGCTCCTAAGGCGGAAGGGTGCAGAGAAGCCGACGAAAATGAAGAACAGGGCGGTTCGAACTTGAATATCCAGCCGCACGCCGAACTGAACGTCTCAAGAACGTCCCCCGGCTCCCGTCACGAACCAGGCCGCCCGCCGCTCTTGCTAATATGACATTCAGCGTACTACGACTATTGTCGTACTACAACGAACAGCACGTTTATGCGCTCTGAGCGCATATTTAGCGGAAGGGAAATCAAGATGAAGGTATTCCAGATAGGCGCAGCCGGAGGAGTGGGAAGCCGGCTTAGCCGGCTGCTTACGGAGAGCGGCGACGAAGTGACCGGCATGCACCGAGCGCCCGAGCAAGCCGAGAAGATCGCACAGTGGGGTGCAATTCCGGTTACGGGTGACCTCATCCAGGACACAGTCGAAGACCTGGCCGGAAAAATGACCGGCCACGACGCCGTGGTCTTCTCCGCGGGTGCCCACGGCACCGGAATGGAGAAGACCACACTGATCGATGGCAAGGGGCTGGAGAAAGCGGCTGACGCCGCATCCAAGGCAGGTGTATCAAGCTTCGTACTGGTTTCGGCATTCCCCGAGTCCGAGCGCGGAAAAGGCCTCGGCGAGGGATTCGAGCACTATATGCGTGTCAAGAAGACCGCAGACATATACTTGGCTCAAACTGACCTGGACTGGTTGATTGTGCGCCGGGCCTGCTGAGGGACGAGCCCGGCGACGGCAGGGTGACTGCGGGACTGGCTATCGACTACGGCGACGTGCGCCGTGATAACGTGGCTGCCTTCATCCACGCCGCACTTCACAATCCGAATTTTTCCCGCGTCATTGTCGAACTGACCGACGGCGTAACCGCAGCAGCCCAGGCAGTAGCCCAGCTGGCAAAGTCCGCTGGCCACCCCAACTCTTCGCAACCTCCGGAAAATCAGGAATGATCGGACGTTGTTCTGACGAGAGCCGCGCGGCGGGCGGCGAAGGCGACCAGCCAGGTCACGGAGGTGACCTGGCTGGATCTCGAACAGGCCAACGCTCTCGCCGAGCTCCCGCGGGTATCGACATCGTGCGCGGTCTCGTCAAAGAGCGCACCGAACGCACGGTGCACATCGGCTCCGCCTGGAGACTGGCCCACACCAGGCCCCATAGCTGCGCTCGTAGCGGTCAAGGTACGAGAAATAGCAGCGCTTTGTGGCCTGACATGGAGTAGATGCTTGGCGGGGTAGGCATCGCCGTGCAGTGTTCGCTGACCGCGGTGGACTCGGAGGCGATGCTCGGCGCGGCGTCGCCGGGTGACGGCTGCAACAGTAACCTCGCTGTACGTCCGCCTGGGCTCGGCAGGGCCTACGTCCGTCAATTCGGAAAGCTTTTGCGTTGCCTTGCAATCGTCAGTGGTGAGTCAGTCCTGCTCTGCCCTGAGGACATAGGCGACGTCACCGCTGTTGACTTTCTCTCCCGCGCGAACGGACATCCGCTCCACGGTTCCGGTAAACGGAGCGTCTAGCGCCTGCTCCATCTTCATTGCCTCGACAACAAGGACAGTTTCGCCCTTTTTAACGCGCCGTCCTTCCTCAGCGAGGACCTTGACTACGGTGCCTGTCATGGGGACCGTGATCCCGCCGGGAATTGCGGCTGCTGCCTTCTCTTTTGAGGGCCGACGATTCCTGGTGCGAGGGGCGGCAAGGTCGGGCTGAGCCGATTTTGGCATTCTGACGGTTAGCCGGCGGCCGTCAACCTCGACCGTGAGGATTTCCAGCTCCTGATCGGCAGCGAGTGACCGGCCTGCGATCCCATGCTCCTGTCCACGGTAGCGAAACTCGTCGTCTATCCATCCTGTGTAAGCCAGATATGGCGCTGACGAGGTAAAGATCTGTTCTTCAACGATCTGTTTGTGAAAGTCGATGGTCGTGGGAACGCCCTCGATGACTGTGCCTGCCAGGGCGCGGCGCGCGCGTCGGAGGGCCATCTCCCTGTTGGGTGCGGTGATGATTAGCTTGGCGAGGAGGGAATCATAGATGCGGGGGATGGTGTTTCCGCCCTCAAAGCCTGAATCAACGCGGATTCCAGGACCGTCAGGCCACACGAGACGTGTAATTGTGCCAGGGGACGGAATAAACCCAGCTCCGACGTTCTCCGCATTGATCCTGAATTCCATGGAGCAGCCACGGGCCTCGGGAGCGATTTCTGAGATGCGCGCACCTTTGGCGATGAGTAGCATTTGATGGATGAGATCCACTCCAGTGATTTCTTCGGTGACTGGATGTTCGACCTGGATCCGGGTGTTGACCTCCAGGAACGAGACGATGTCGTCTGCGATGAGAAACTCACAAGTTCCGGCTCCGACGTATCCGGCTTCCTTGAGTATCGCGGTACTGGCTGTGGTGATTTGGTCGAGTTGTTGTGGGGTGAGGTCGGGTGCCGGCGCTTCTTCGACGAGTTTTTGGTGTCGGCGCTGCATGCTGCAGTCCCGTGTTGAAACGACGACGACGTTCCCATGGGTGTCCGCGAGGCACTGGGTTTCCACATGGCGCGGTTTGTCGAGGAACTTCTCCACGAAACACTCCCCGCGTCCGAACGCGACGGTCGCTTCTCGAACTGCGGACTCGAAACTTGCTTGAATTTCTCCAGCGTCCCTTACGACCTTCAACCCGCGGCCGCCACCTCCGAATGCAGCTTTGATCGCTATGGGCAGGCCGTATTCGTTTGCGAACTTTTCCACTTCGGCGGCATTTTCAACGGGGTCGGGGCTTCCAGGCGCGAGGGGCGCCCCGACCTTCAGGGCGATGTGGCGTGCCTGGACTTTGTCGCCCAGCAACCGGATGGCCTGCGGCGGCGGCCCGATCCAGAGCAGACCATTTGCGATCACGGCTTCTGCCAGCTCGGCGGACTCGGCCAGAAATCCGTATCCGGGGTGCACGCTGTCTGCGCCGCATCGGAGCGCCAGCCGGATAATTTGGTCGATGTCCAGGTAGGTCTGTGCCGGAGTGGATCCTTCAAGGGCAAAGGCTTCGTCCACGGTACGGACATGCAGGGCATCGCGGTCTTCAGCGGAATAGATCCCGACGCTTTTGACGCCAACGTCCCTGCAGGTTCTGGCTATACGGACCGCTATCTCGCCGCGGTTGGCAATCAATACTTTCGCTGGCAGGGCAGCGCCGTGCTCTACGGTGTTCATCACTTCACTAAATCCTCTTGGTTTGGTTCACGGGCAGGACAGCGGCTTTCCAACCTGCAGATCCGGGCGCGGGGCCACGACCGAACCATGCTGATCCGGACCACTGGCTGCGGCGGTGCGGCTGGTTGCTCACTGTCTGAGCTTTTGTCGGAGTCAGCAGGTGCGCGAGCAGGGCCATGACGGCCGCCAGCTCATTTTCATTTGGGTTGCCTGTAATTTGAAGCGCGCACGGATTGGCTGTCGGTGCCCTCACAGCGGCGGGTTCCCGTGCTTCTTGGCGGGCGTATGACGGCGTTTATTGTCCAGGGCTGCGTACCAACGGGCGATTACCTGGACGGTCTCGGATGGCTCGACGACTTGATCGATGTATCCCTGGTCCATGGCTCGGTTCAGATCGTGAGCGGTACTCCGGCGTCGCTGTAGGGCCTCCGCGCGTTGTGAATCGGTGAGCACGCCCCCGGCTTCGGCTTCTACTTCACGGTGAAACCCGGCAGGGGCCACACTCGCCGATGGCCACGCCAAGACGGCGTCTATACCCAGGTGCTTCGAACCGAAGACTTCACCAGCGAAGCCGAGGGCCCGCCGCAGGATGACTGTGATGCTGGGAACGGTGGCCGCGGCAGTGGCGTAGGCCAGTTGGGCGTAGGACGGGTCCGCCGGTGAGCTGTCAGCGGCAGGCCCAGCCGTATCGACCAGAAACAGCAGGGGAAGATTGAAGGCATCACAGAACTGGACAAAGCGCGCTGCCTTCTTGGCCTCTGGCGGGCCGACCAGCCCTCCGGCGTGGGCCGTTTGATTGGCGAGAACACCGACCGATCGTCCTCCGATGCGGGCAAAGGCGGTCGTCAACGCATCGGCCCGACCACGCCCGATGTGTACTGTCTCAGCGCCTTCACAAAGGGCATCGAGTACGGGTTCTAGATCATATGGTTCGCTGCATAGATCCGGGACGTGAGTACCCAGCGCCGGTGCCGGGCCCGGTTCGTCCAGGTCATGCACGGCAACGAACTCGCAGTTGTTCTGGGGCAGGTACTCCAGGAGGTCCTTCACCCAGGTGCAAGCATCGTCCAGCGTCGGCGCCGCATATGCCGATTCCCGTTCGCTGGCTGTGCCGACGATGACAGTGAAATCGCTCAGAGCGTCCAGGAAGCTTCCGGCGGGCTGGATCATTCCAATCTCGATATTGATGAGCGGGACGACGCCGGACAGATGCACGAGACGCTTGGTTCGGTACCGGGGTGCGCGGATCAGCGACGTGTCGCTGGACGGACCGCCCACGGTCAGGAATAGGAGAGGGCATCCCGTTTCCATGGCATGGCCAATCGCATTGTCTGCAGCGGCATCTCCCGGTCCGCCCATTCCAGTCGGGCGTGCCGGTTCCGCAATGAGTGTTACGTACCTGCCGTCTACGGTGCCTACGCCGGCTAGAACGCGCGGGTTCTCGCCCGACCCGAAGCCAAGCCCGCGGGCCCCTATTGGCAGGTACGACTCGTCATCGAAGAATGTCTCGATCCATCGGATCGCAGAATCCGGCCACGAGGCGGATTCCTCCGTTGCACGGTGTGTAGTCATGGTTTTACTGCTTTCGATTTTGTGCGGCATTAGGGGTAGAGTCCGCGCAGGCGGTGGTCCTCGGAGACGCGCTGCACGGCCATGGCGATCGCCGCTGACCGGAGCCCGAGGTCATTTTGTTGGGCGAAGGCGCTGACTTCTTGGTACGCGGCCATCATCCGTTCTTTGAGCTTGGCTTCAACTTCGTGACGCTGAAGTCAGGGAGGTCATCTGTTGTGTCCTGTTCAGATCTGGATGCCGGTGTATTTGGTTTCGAGGTAGGCTTCGAGGCCTTCAGTTCCGCCTTCGCGTCCGGAACCGGATGCTTTGGTGCCGCCAAACGGCGCGGACGGGTTGCTGACGACACCCCGGTTGATGCCGGTCATGCCGGCGTCCAGTGCGTCCGCAACACGCAGGGCGCGCCTCAGGTCACGGGTGAAAACGTATGAAGCCAGGCCGTAGGGCGTGTTGTTCGCTTCCCTGATGACTTCTTCTTCGGAATCGAATTCGTAGATCGCGGCGACCGGCCCGAAAATCTCTTCGGTTCGGATCTGGGCGTTCTCCGGCACGTTGAGCAGGACGGTCGGCTGATAGAAATAGCCGGGCCCGTCTACTGGGGCCCCTCCGACAGCGCAGACGGCTCCCTTGTGGACAGCATCGGAAACCAGTGAAGCGACTTTCGCCAGTTGCCGGCCATCGATCAACGGGCCAAGTTCCGAGGCGGGATCAGTTCCATCCCCGCTGCGCGTCGCCTCCATCTTGTCGCTGAAACGCCGAACAAAGTCCGCGGCAACAGAACGCTGAACATAGATCCGATTGGCCGCGATGCAGGATTCGCCCCCGTTTCGGAGTTTGGCTACCATGGCGCCCGCGACTGCCTCGTCGAGATCTGCGTCCTCAAAAATAATCACCGGGGCGTTACCACCCAGCTCCATGGAAGTGTTCATCACGTTTTCGGCCGCCTGGCGGAGGAGCGCCTTGCCGACCTCGGTGGACCCGGTAAAGGAAATCTTCCGCGCCCTGGGATCATGCATCATCTCCGCAATAACGTCAGGGGAATTGCTGGTTGTGATCACATTGACAACTCCCGCGGGGACCCCGGAATCCTCCAACACGCGCGCCAGCAGGAGACTGGTCAGGGGTGTCTGTTCGGCTGGCTTCAACACGACAGTGCACCCGGCAGCAAGAGCCGGGGCAATCTTTCGGGCCCCCATTGCCAATGGGAAATTCCAGGGAGTGATGAGCAGGCAAGGACCGACAGGTCGTTTCGAAACGGCGATCCGGTACTGCCCGTTCGGCTCAACACCGAACTGACCTTCCAGGTGCAGGCGTCCCGCGGACTCGGCGAACCAGCGGAAGAACCCGGCACCGTAGTCGACTTCCCCCTGAGCCTCGGCCCAAGGCTTGCCCATTTCCGCGACGATCAGGGCCGCGAATTCGTCCCTCCGATCCATCAGGGTCCGGTTAACGGAATATAGGATGTCCGCCCGGCGCATCGGAGCAGTAGCCGCCCAGGCCGTCTGGGCCGCATGAGCCGCGTCCAAAGCGCGTAACCCGTCAGCGATGCCCGCATCCGCGACCTCTGCTAGGGGTTTTTCCGTGGCGGGGTTTGTGACCGCGATCGACTTGCCTGTTTCGGACGGGACCCATTCACCGCCGATAAACAGCCGGTTTTCGGGTAACTGTGAGAGGTCAACGGCGGTCATAGATGCTCCTTGTGCGAGACGGTTGCCGGATGAATACGGGAATGTGCCGGATATGGTTCTCAACTTGTGATGTCTGCCACACCTTGTTTATGCAGTGTATACGTTGAATATGGAGAGTTCAACGGGGCAGCTGAACCGGCTAGTGACGCTTCTGCTAGCCGTCCGCACGACCGCAGCCGGGGCGTCCGGTGGACCAGTATCCACCTCCTGCAAGGACGAAGACGTCGAATTGCAGGTCGTCGATTCTGAAGGGATGTTTCTGGAAACGTTTCGATTCCTGTGATGCTTGCCACACGCCGCTTATGCAGTGTATACGTTATATATGAAGAACTCGATGAGGCCTCCGAAACCTTTCCGACCGACTCCCGACGGCATCGCGGATGCCATCCGTACCGCCGTGGCAGGGGGCGTATACCGGCCCGGCCAGAGACTTCTGCAAGACGAATTGGCGGACCGGTTTGGTGTCAGCCGCATTCCGTTGCGGGAAGCGGTGCGGACCCTGATAGCAGAGGGCTTGCTGACCAGCGATGCAGGTAGTGGCACATTTGTCGCTGCCCTTGACCTGGCACGTGTCGATGAAATCTATGACCTTCGCCGGCTTGTCGAGCCCAGCTTCGCCCCCTATGTGGTGGACAACTGCTCGCGCGCTGACATTGCCCGGTTGACGGAGATGGTGGAGGGCATGGATGACATCAAAGCGATCGGGAGCGATGCCTGGTCCCGGATCAACTTTGCGTTTCACCTGGACACGTACCGGTTGGCCAATCTGCCAATCCGATATGAGGTGATTTCCCGGCTCTATCACCAGCTCGAACCCTATTCCCGCTACTACGTGCACTCCACTCCGGCGCTGGACCGGGTTCAGTGCGAACACCACGAGATGGTCGATGCCTTACGCGAGGGCGATGCTGACAAGCTGGCCCGCCAGATCATCGCTCACATTAACGGCGGCCAAGAAGGGCTGCGCAGTGCCTGGGCCAACATGCCATCCATGTACAAAAGCCCCCAACCCACGGAGTACAAGTCATGACGACCACTGCCGCCAGCCGCCTCAGCCGGATGGCCGATCGACTCGAACACATCAAGCCCTCCCCGATCCGTGCGATCTTTGACAAGGCCGCAGCCCTTGAGGCAGCCGGCGAGAAGATCTACCACTTCGAAATCGGCAGGCCGGACTTCGACACCCCACAGGTCGCGAAGGACGCCGCGGTTGCTTCCCTGTCGCGTGGAGAGGTTCACTACGGTCCGAACGCCGGGACCCTTGATCTCCGCCGCGCCATCAGCGATTACCTTCAGGACCGGCGGGGGACGACGTACGATCCGACCTCGGAAGTCATCGTCACGATCGGCGCGAACGAGGCCGTCTTCCTGGCGCTGATGGCTTTCTGCGGGCCCGGAGACGAAGTGATTGTCCCCGTTCCGGCCTGGGCGCACTACCAGTCGTGTATCAGGCTTGCCGGAGCAACCCCTGTTCCCGTAGGTCTGGACGCCGCCAACGATTTCCGATTGGACGTCGATGCCATCGAGGCAGCGATCACGCCGCGGACCCGCATGGTCATCATCTGCACACCCAACAATCCCACCGGCGGAGTGGCTACGGCCCAGGAAATCGAACGGCTGGCCGCCGTGCTCGAGCCGACTGATGCCCTGCTCATGTCGGACGAGATCTACGCAGATCTCGTCTATGAAGGCGTCAGCCACGAATCACCGGCCGCCCTGTCATCACTTCGCGATCGGACCTTGGTCATCGGTGGCTTTGCCAAGGCCTTTGCCATGGACGGATGGCGGCTGGGCTGGCTGGCTGGCCCCAGGGAACTTATCACCCCGGCCCTGCGCGTGCGCCAGTACACAACTGTCTGCCCTCCGACGTTCCTGCAGCCCGGTGCGGCCGCAGCCCTGCGGGAGGCCGGCCGCGAAGCAGAAGCCATGCGTCGGGAATTTGAGGAGCGGCGCAGAGCCGGCCTTGTCCTGTTGGCAAAGGTGCCAGGGATCTCCGTCAGCCAGCCGGACGGTGCGTTCTATTTCTACCTCACCTACTCCCCCGACGTGGCAGAACCTGCAGAGCAGCTGGCTCTGCGCCTGCTCGATGAACAGCGTGTTGCCGTTGTCCCCGGCACTGCTTTCGACCCGGAGGGGGGAACCCACGCCATAAGAATTTCCTATGCCTGCCACATCGACGATCTCATCGAAGGCCTGACCCGGATAGCCCGGGCATTTGCAGTAACGACCACCAAAGGAGCCAGTTCATGACCACTATCACTCAGGACCGCCACCGGGAAGTGGTTGACGCGCTTATCGCACTCGCCCCTGACGGCATCGCCTACGTCCCCAGCGCGAGCATTGCCCCGATCATCAACGGCCTGCTCGACGCCGCCGGCAAGGAAGGCGGTCCGAACGTCTTCCCGGTCTCCCGGGAGGAGGAAGCCGTCGGCATCGTCGGCGGCTACCCCTTCGCGGACAAATTCGGTGTCATCGTCATGCAGGACAACGGCTTCGGCAACGCCCTGACGGCCCTGACCACCATGGCGGTCTCCTATCACCTGCCCATGCTCATCGTGGCCAACACCCGCGGCGGCCTCGGTGAATACAACTCCATGATCCACAGCATCTCCGAACCCGTCCCGGAACTGCTCCGCTCCACCAACATCCCGGTCTTCCGGGTGGACCGCCGTAACCCGGCAACAGACTGGGGAGCCACCGTCGCCGAAGCCGGCAACCACGCACGCATGACCTTCCGCCCCGTCGTCGTGCTCATGGAATTCTTCGACCACAACGACAAGAAAGCAAAAGCATGAAACGCATCGAAGCCCTGCGGACCATCGTCGACGCGACCCCGGACCTTCCGGTCGTGGCAACCTGCGCCGCCACCAGCCGCGAACTGGCCTCCGTGGAGGACCGCGACAACAACCTCTACCTCCTCGACGCCATGGGCCTGGCCATCTCAGTCGGCACCGGCATCGCACAGGCAACCGCCGGAACATCCGTTCCCCGCACCGTCGTGATCGAAGGCGACGGCTCACTGCTCATGAACCCCGGCGCGGCACTCACGGCCGGCTACCTCGAACCCGAGAACCTCGTCATCGTCCTCCTGGACAACGGCGTCTACGCCTCCACCGCCAGCATCCCCACCCACGCCGAAAAGCTCGACCTCGGCCGCATCGCAGAATCCGTGGACCTCAAAGTCCTCCGGGCCAGCAACACCACAGAACTCAAGGAAGCCCTCCAAACCTCCCTGGACCAGCCGGGCCCATGGTTCATCCACACCCGCACAGAACCCGGCAATGAACCAGGCACCAAACTCCTCCTCATCGACCCCGTCGTCCACGGCGACCGCTTCCGCCGCTGGCTCACCTCCCGGCTGGTCTAAGCCCATGGTTCAGATCGCGATCAACAGCGATGTCGCCGAAGGATTCGGTGCGTGGAGCTTCGGCGATGATGCCGGCATACTAGAACACGTCACGGCAGCCAATGTCGCCTGCGGATTCCACGCCGGCGATCCGAGCATCATCCGTGAGGTCTGCACCACCGCCGCAGCAACAGGGGTGTCGATTGGTGCCCAGGTCTCCTACCGCGATCTGGCCGGCTTTGGCCGGCGATTCATGGACATCAAGCGCACCGATTTGGTCAACGATCTGCTGTATCAGATCGGCGCGCTTCGCATCTTCGCCGAAACAGCCGGAAGCCGATTGAACTACGTCAAGGCCCACGGTGCCCTGTACAACGCGGCGGCCAGACACCACGAGCACGCCAAAGCCATCGCCGAGGCCGTGGCCACTGCCGGGCGCGGACTGCCGCTCCTTTGCCAACCCGACACGGAAACGTGGACCGTAGCCCTGAATGCCGGCGTCGTGCCCCTCGCAGAAGTCTTCGCAGACCGTGCCTATACGGCCGAAGGGCTCCTTGTCGACCGGACACAGCCCGGTGCCCTCATTACCGACCCGCAGGAAGTGGCCGACCGCTGTTTGCAGATGGCCACCGAGAACACCGTGAAAGCAATAACCGGAGAAACAGTGCACTTCACGCAAACGCCCGCAGCAATCTGTCTTCACAGTGACACCCCGGGCGCCGCCAACATAGCCGCCAGACTCGCCGCCACCCTTCGGCAAGCCGGCGTGCAGCTCGTTGGAATCGGAGCAGGAACGTGACAAAAAGCATCACAATGCATCGGGCTGGCGACCGGAGCCTTCTCATTGACCTGCCGACCCACGCCGTCGCCGCGCTGACGGCAAACCTCATGACGGGGCCCTGGGCCGCACGCCTCGAATCAGTCGTCCCCACATCAGCGACAGTTCTGCTCACGCTGCATCGGCAAGCAGACCTGCCCGAGCTGCAGACCTACCTTGGCGAGTTCGCCAGAGACCCTTCCGAGGTCACCGCAACTCTTCCCCAACGGCGGACCATCACAATTCCGGTGGTCTACGACGGACCGGACCTGGAGTTTGTAGCCGAGCAATGCGGACTGGCGCCCTCAGAAGTCATCGACGAACACACCAGAACTGAACACTCCGTGGCTTTCTTCGGCTTCGCGCCAGGATTTGCCTACATCGACGGTCTCTCCCCGAAACTGAACCTGCCACGGCGGGACACGCCGCGCACGAGCATCCCCGCCGGATCCGTCGCGATCGCCGCCAACCAAAGCGTCGTCTACCCCGGGGACACCCCCGGGGGATGGCACCTGATCGGTCGAACAACCACTCAACTGTGGAATCTGGAGGAGACGCCTCCGGCCAAGTTCAACGTAGGCGACAAGATCATCTTCGAGGCTGCGGGAGGAGAACGATGACCATGATCGCCGGCTCCCTTCAGGCACATGTTCAGACAGCGGGCCTGAGCGTCCTGGCATCAGGCCCTATGACCACCTTGCAAGACGGCGGACGGTACGGCTATTCCCATTACGGAGTAACCACATCAGGCCCTCTGGACCGGGAAAGCTTCGCCATGGCCAATCGTCTGGTCGGCAACCAGGACGGTGAGGCAGCACTTGAGCTGACGCTGGGCGGCTTCTCCTGCGTTTTGGACGCAGGGAGGTGGGCATCCCTGACGGGCGCCCCGGCACGAGTCACTGTCGATTCGGCACCGGTCCCCGACCCGTACCTCTTTTGGGTGCCGGCGCGGTCCACCCTTGAGGTAGCCGTGCCGAAGATCGGGCTGCGCAGCTACCTGGCGATCAGCGGAGGATTCCAAGGCACACCTGTGCTTGGGTCCCTCTCTACGGACACCCTGTCAGGTATCGGTCCGGCCCCAATCAAGAAGGGCGCAACACTAACAGTCGGCCCTCCCCAAACGCCCGTTTGGGATACGGACTCCGTCTTCTGCCGCATCCCGGTCGGAATAGCGGAGGTCCGGTTCCGGTGGGGGCCACGCGACGGACTGTTCTCCCCCGCAGACAAAGAAATCCTCACTTCGTCCAGCTGGACGGTATCAACGGAGACAAACCGAGTCGGGGCCAGGCTTACGGGCCACCGGCTCGACTGCCAGTTCGGGTCGCTCCCCAGCGAAGGAACAGCTCTCGGTTCCATCCAGATTCCCCCTTCAGGGGAACCCATCGTTTTCCTGGCCGACAGGCCAGTGACAGGAGGTTACCCGGTTATCGGTGTCCTTACCGAACCCGACATCGGGTATCTAGCCCAGGCAAGACCGGGCAGCAAGATTAGATTCACAGCCATCAACTGAACCATCGAATACCGGCACTCCTTCATAGAACGCCACCGTCGCCAGGGACCCTTCACCCCTGAAACGCACCTGAACGACGGTGGCATCCTTTTCTGCACTCATTTCCCGCAGCTATGCTGCGCCAACCTACCGAGGTTTCCATGAGTACCATTACCAGCAAATCAGCTCACAGGGTGAAAAACACCCCCAGACGAGCCGCCATCGCCGCGATGGTGGGCACCGCCATCGAATACTACGAATTCGGCGTCTACGGCTACCTTGCCGTCGTGATCAGCCCGTTGTTCTTCCCCAGCGCCGAACCGGCAACAGCGCTGCTGTCCACCCTAGCCGTCTTTGGCAGCGCCTTCCTCATCCGCCCCCTGGGCGGAATCATCCTAGGACGTCTGGGTGACCTGTTCGGTCGCCGTATCGTTCTGCTAGTCACTGTCATCGGCATGGGCACGGCGACGGCCTCGACCGGGCTGCTGCCCACACATGAGACCGTCGGCCTATGGTCACCCGTCCTGCTTCTTGTGGTCCGGCTTTTCCAAGGATTCTTCGCCGGCGGCGAAGTTACGGGGGCCGCCACCTACGTCGCGGAATCAGCGCCCAACGGGCGCCGGGGATTTTGGGGTGGATTCACCCCCATGGGCGTCGCGATCGGCGGGGCAGCAGCTGCCACCGTTGCCGGTGTCTGCTCCGGCACTCTGACCGGTGCGCAAATGAGCGAGTTCGGCTGGCGCATCCCCTTCCTGATGTCCATTCCGCTGGTTATCCTCTCAATCCTTATCCGTCGGAAAATCTCCGAGGCGCACGCTTTTGAAGAGCTTCAGGAAAAGAACGAACTCCCGAAGGCACCGCTGAAGACCGTCGTCACCAAATACTGGAGAAACGTTCTTCGGGTCATCTTCATCTCCTTCGGCCAGAACGTGGGCTACTGGGTCGGGTTCATCTTCATGAACATCTACATGACCCAATACCTGAAAATGGACCGCACGACCGTTTACTGGACCATGGCCGCCATCGGGATTGCAGTGGCAGTCATGATGCCCCTGTGGGGCGGGCTCTCCGACAGGATCGGCCGCCGCAAAGTTTTGACAATCGGATTCGTCGGCTACTTGGTGCTGGTTGTCCCCATGATGCTCCTCATGGGTCTCGGGAACATCCCGCTGGCTATCGCCGCGATGGTCGTACTGGCCCTTCCCATGCCCATCGTCCAGTCGGTGGGGTACCCGACATACACTGAACAATTCCCCACGCACGTCCGCTACACCGGAATCTCGCTCAGCTTCAATATCGGCACCATCCTCGGCGGAGGCCTGACACCGCTCCTGGCGACGTCGCTCATCGCTTCAACAGGCAACCTGCTCGCTCCCGGGTTTATCCTCATCGGTGCCTGCCTCGTCGCCCTTGTCACCCTTCTGCGGATGCGCGAAACCTCCAAGGAAGAACTCGAGCAGTGATCAGCACACCGGCACAGCTTCGAGCCGAAATTCGCACCGGGAACTGGACATCACCTACTGCCGGTGTGCTTGGCGGCTACCAGCAAGCCAATTTCGTGGCACTGCCGCAGGAGAACGCCTTCGACTTCCTCCTCTTCTGCATCCGCAACCCCCAGGTCTGTCCGGTAATCGACGTCTCTGAACCAGGCGTTCCCCTGGTGCAGCTTGATTCAGGAGCCGCCGATGTACGGACAGACATCCCGCGCTATCGGGTTTGGCAAGACGGGGAGTTGGTTGCCGAGCCGCTTGATGTCAACGCTTATTGGACGGATGACCTTGTCGGATTCCTCTTGGGTTGCTCACATACGTTCGAAGGACCTGTGGCGGAAGCAGGATTCACGATGCATGAGAACCCTGGTTCTCCGGCCCCGCCCGTCTACATCACCAACAGGAATGTCGTGCCGGCCGGCAAGATCGCTGGCCGACTCGCGGTCAGCATGCGTTCCTTCCCGGCAGGCGAAGTCGCGGGTGTCGTTCAGGTGACGTCCCGTTACCCCACCGGACATGGGGCGCCGGTTCATATCGGCGATCCCGGAGGGCTAGGCATCCGCGATCTCCGCTCGCCGGACTTCGGTCCGAAGCCCAACGTCCTGGAAGGAGAGGTCCCCATGTTCTGGGCCTGCGGAGTGACACCCCAGCTCGTCCTGCCGGATCTTAGAATGCACACTCTCATCACCCACTACCCAGGACACATGATGGTGCTCGACAACAAGCCCGTCGCGCGCCTCTGAACACACATCATGGAGAGAATCAGCCAAATAACAAGAAAGAAAATAGTGAGTCCCTCGCCCGGGTCAGTCATGACGCATCGGACAGGGTCGCATTGCCCTGCTACCGGGCTCTGGAAGGATTCCCGCGGCGACGTCCGGCTCATACCCCAGGGTGCCATTTTCCCGGGACTCGATAGCGGGCCTTGCATCTGGACCTTCCAATGCGAGGAACATCATGCTGTAAACACCTAAACGCCGTTGGGGGCCGAGGAAATCGGCCCCCAACAGACCACAAGAACGGTGAGACAAATGAACGCAGTCCTGAATTTTACAGCGGTCGGAGTCGCCGTTTCTGTGACGCTGTTGAGCGTCCCCAGCCTGCGTCGCCTCACCACCGTGCCGGAAGCGATTAGTACTTGCGTCACCGGAGCACTTCTTGGAGGACTGACGGCAGCCAGCCTGTTAGGCCTTGAACTCGCGTCTGCCCCGCACGGGCTCACGTGGTTCACTGCAGCGGTGGGCTCCGTGGCATTGCTGCTCGTCACTTTGAGGCTAGGGCCGAAGCCCCAAGAACCGCGCCGGCGACAGTAGTCGTCCGTAACGAAGAAACTGTGTTCGAAAGGAAACTATGGATGACACTGACCTGCTGCCAGCCAGGCAAAAGCCCTGGCCAGAAGTGAGCCGCAATGACATGGTCGCGGTTCCCGCAGGCGCTCAACGATTAGTGGGCTGTCTGCTTAGCCGTCCGAGCGGGGAACGCGGCCGACAAAAAGCGCCCGGTAGGGCTCCTTCGCCTCTGCTGCCAGTGGCTCCAGGGATTCGCCGTTGATAGTCAGGCCCCAGCTGGACAGGATCTCGGTCCTGAACAAAGACCCCATGAGGGTGGCTTGGCTGGATGTCTCCGTTCGGCGAGGAGATACATAAGGATGGCCCCTCCACTAACGCGACCACCCCGGTCCCCAGCGGCCCCGCCGCTGTTTCGGCATTCCATCCCGCCATGTCCGATCAATCGCTACCGACTCAGGACCAATGACTCTTCGATTCGCATTGGTGGCTCCGCGAGTCGCGTCACTTTCAGGCTGGGGGCGGTGGCGGTTCCCCCTTCGGCATAAAGCGACAGACGGGTGCTGTCCGGCCCCGGAAATATAAGGCCTGTCATGGTGACCTGGCCGTCTTGGGCGAAAACTTCCACTGAGCAGTGGTCGATGAAGAGGGTGAGGGTGTATGACCCGTCGGAGGCCGGTTTTAGTGGGGCCGTATCAGTGGATGCAAAGGCGTCATGGAATTCCGTATTGCCGGAGCGGGTCCGGTCCATGATGAGCCGATTCTCGGAGGGGCGGATGCCGATGCGTGTGCCGTCGGTGCCCTTGCCTCGAATGATGAGTCCGAATTCCTCTGCGGATTCCGGGATGAAGGTTACCTCGATTATCTCTACCGGTGCTCCCGCGTCCAGGTGGCGTATTTCTTCATCTATAGCAAGATCTGCCCAGCTGTTCACAGACAGTGAGTTGCCGGTTCGATATTCGTCGGCGACCCGTTGGGACAGGCGGGGCTGGCCCTGGTGTGTGACAAGGGAGATTTCGCGTACGAGTGACATGGAACTGCGCCATGGCCAGGTCGGGATGGCGGCGCCGTATTGCCAGTTGTTCATCCAACCGACCATGAGACGGCGCCCGTCGGGTGCGTTGTTGAAAGACACAGCCGCGTAGTAGTCACGTCCCCAATCGAGCCAGTGGTAGGCGTCGAGCTCGGCCGTTTGGCTGCTGCCGTCGGTGACGGTTGTTTCGGAGGTGAAGGTCACGCCGTCGAAGTGGCCGACAAAGTATTGGCCGCCTGACCCGCTATTGGGCCCTCCGGGGTTGAGATTCACGGTGAGAATCCACTTGGTCTGCTCTTCGTCGCCGTCCAGTGGCAAGGGGAAAAGGTCAGGGCATTCCCAGACGCCGCCGGTGGCGTTGGCGGGTCCGAAGCTGCTGAGGTAGTGCCAGTCCCGAAGGTTATAGGAGCTATAGATGACCACTTTGTGTTCCTCGGCTTCGACAGCCACCATGACCCAACAGCTGCCCGAGGGGCCGTTGTAGCGGAACACCTTCGGATCGCGGAAGTCTGCGGAGTTCCTGTCAAGAACGGGGTTGCCCTGGTACTTCGTCCAGGTGTAGCCGCCGTCGGAGCTCCAGGCCAGGGACTGGGCCTGTGTGCCCCGGCGGGCTGAGCTGTCCTTGTAGGCGCTCGTGTAAATTGCCACCAGCGGGGCGGTGTCCCCGTTGCCGAGGCCGCTGGTGTTGTACTGGTCAATGACGATGCTGCCCGAGTAGATGTCCTCTTCGGCGTCGCAGAGGATGGCCACGGGCTGCTCGTCCCAGCTGATCAGGTCCGCCGAGGTAGCGTGGCCCCAGGACATGTTGCCCCAGACGTTCCCGAAGGGGTTGTTCTGGTAATAGAGGTGGTAGATGCCCTCGTGGTAGACGAGTCCGTTCGGGTCGTTCAGCCAGGTGTTTTGGGCCGTGTAATGGATGGCGGGCCTGAAGATGTCATCCTCTGGGACGGGAATGGCAGTCATGACGTTGGGTGCCTTAGGGGTAGTCGGTGGGTCGCCGGGGTAGGTGGCAGCTGCGGCGGTTGCCGGAGTGACTTCCGGGCAGCAAGGAAACGCGATCGCCGGTTGAGGACAAACGTCGGGCCCGAAGAGCGGGTTCTCCCAGCCTTAGGGGATGCCGGCCCTGCACCGGCAGATGATCGCCATAGCGCAGCCGGAGAGGCTGTGTTCGTGTCAGTGGCAGCCGCAGGAAGCGCGCAGTACCAGCTCGGTGGGGAAGATTTTCGTCTGCGTTTCCCCTCCGGGCCTGGGGGCCAGGAGGGCCTCCAAGGCGGTCTGTGCCAAGTCTTTAACGGGTTGGGCGACTGTGCTGAGCCGGGGCCAGGTGTATTCGGATTCGGGTGAGCCGTCGAAGGCGAACACCGCGAGGTCCTCCGGCACCCGCAGGCCGCCCTCGTGGAAGGCGCAGAGCAGACCCACAGCCTGCTGGTCGGAGCTGACGAAGACGGCGGTGGGCCGTTCGCTGCGGGCCAGCAGCTCCTGTCCGGCACGGTACCCGCCCTCGCGGGTGAACGGTGTCCTGACGATGGGACCCGCCGTGAGGCCGGCATCGTGGATCCCCTGATGCCATCCGACCTCGCGTGCGTCAAGGTCACCGCCGGCATTGCCGCCCATGACCAGCCCGATGCGTTCGTGGCCGTGGCTAATGAGGTGCTCGACCGCCATGCGTGCCCCGTCCTGGAAGGCCACTCCAACGGAGTTGGAACCGTGGCCTCCCGCGCCGTGTTTCATGACGGCGGGACTGCCTGCGGTAGCGAGGTCGGTGCTGTGGTTCAGGAGCACGGCGGGGATGTCTGCCTGTTCAAGGTCCATCAGATCCGGCTCGAACAGCATGCTGCAGAGGAACAGCCCGTCCACCCTCCGGGCGGCGAAGTTCTTGATGAGGCGGCGCTCGGTGCGGAGCGAGGCCTGGGAGTCCGCCAGCAGGAGGGTGTAGCCCCGCTCGGCCGCGGCGTTTTCGACGGCGCGGGCGAGCAAGGCGAAGAACGGGTTCATGGCATCGGAGACGATCATGGCGAGCATCTCGCTGGAGCCCAGGGCAAGTGCCCGGGCTGCCGCGTTGGGCCGGTAGCCCAGCGCCCTGATTGCCTGCCGCACCTTGGCCTCGTTCGCCGGGGAAACGGCCCTGGGCCCGCCGTTGACCACGTAGCTAACGACGGCGGGGCTGACCCCTGCCAGCCGGGCGACGTCGTCGCGGGTGGTTGGCTTGGCTTGTGAGGTTGGGTGCGGCATGGCAACCATGCTAGCGGCGTTTTACTTGACGGCCTCGCGGAGTGCCGGGCGGGGCAGCTCTGCGGGGGCGTCGCCGAAGTCGGGCACTGGCAGGCGTTCGCCCCCGCGCAGGGCGGACTGGTGGGCAACGATGCCGGGAAGCGTGTAGCGGGCCGCTTCCCAGGCGTTGACCGGAGGCAGGGTGCCGGTGTTGATGGCGGTAACGAAGTCGTCCACGAGGAAGTGGTGGCTGCCCTCGTGCCCGTTGGGCAGTCCGAGGAACTCCGCCGGCAGGCGACCGGTGTCGTGCACTGACGCCATGCCGGAAACAAAGGCATCACGCAAGGCAGGAGCGACATTGGCCAGCATGGGGTCATCCATGTCCATGGTGGCCTGAGTCTCAAGGTCACCACTTATGTCTGTCACAGTGTGCTTGTCCTGCCAGACGCTGACAAGGGCCAGCTGCTCCATGCTTGCCTCGGTGCCGAAGTAGCGGAACCGGGATTCGCGGATGTGGGACGGGTAGCCGACGCGGCGCATCTCGTTGATCCGCATGGCGCCGCCGTCGTTCATTTCGAAGAGTGCGGTGGCGTTGGAGAAGTCGTTTTCGAACATGCTGACGTCCTTGTCGAAGACGCCGTCCTGACGCTGATCCTTAACGCCGACGCAGCTCACGCTCACGGCGTGGGAGCCGGTCGCTCCGAGGACACCGCCCACGGAATGGGTGGGGTAGAGCATGGGCGGGTAGCTGGCGGTGCGCTTCCAGTTTTCTCCGCCGCTGTACTGGTAGGCGTCGTAGAAGCCGAGGTCCATGTCGTGGACGTAGTCGCCCTCGGCGTAGAAGATCCGGCCGAAGGCGCCCTCGGCATTCTTCTTGCGGGCAAACACGGTTGCCGGGTTGTAGTAGCTTGTCTCACCCATCATGTACGTCAGGCCGGTCTCCCGGACCGCTTCGATGATTGCTGCGATCTCCGCTTCGGAGATCGCCATGGGGACGGCGGAGTAGACGTGTTTGCCGGCGCGCAGCGCCTGCACCACCAGGGGTCCGTGGGTCCAGCGCTGGGTGAAGATTGCTACGGCGTCGACGTCGCTTTCAAGCATTGCCTCAAAGCTGTCGAAGGTCCCTGTCGCGCCGAGGATGCCGCTTTGTTCCTCTGCACGCTCAGTGATGAGGTCGGTGAAGTAGATGTCTGAGATTCCGGGGTGGGCGGCGAAGAGTTTGGCGAATACGCCTGCGAACTGTCCGGCACCAACGATTCCAATTGAAGAAGTCATGGAAAAAGCATGCCGCAAAAATCTACGCGCGTCAACACTTCTTCAAGTTGACCCGATAAACCTTTGATTTAGGGGAAATTGATTGCATTAGTTCCTGCAACGCGCGTAGAGTACTGATCAGTTGTTACCTACCTCACAGGAGAGGGATCAAAGATGACCACCATTACCAAACATCGGGGCAAAGCCGTTCCGGCCCCGCGGCCCATGGCCGGTAAAGCTCCCAAGCAGAGCCTGGTCCGCCGCCTTGGCGACCTGAAAGTCGCGCTGCTGTTCATCCTCCCGGCATTGATCGGGCTCGTGGCCTTTTGCTTGGTCCCTACCGTCCGCGGCGTCTACCTGAGCTTCACCGAGTACAGCATCCTCGGCGAGCCCGAATGGATCGGCGTCGACAACTACACGGCGATCTTCAAGGATGAGCTCTTCTGGAACGGGATGGCCGTGACCCTCCAGTACGTGGGTCTCAACATGGTCCTGCAGTTCGCCATCGCCTTGGGCCTGGCGCTGTTGATGCACGGTGTGGCGAAATCAACCTTTGTCCGCGGCGCGCTGCTGCTGCCGTTCTTTGTCGCGAATGTGGTCGTGGCCCTGCTCTGGTTCTGGATGCTGGACTACCAGCTGGGCATCGTCAACGAGGTCATCAGCTGGATGGGGCTTCCCCGCGTCGCCTTCTTCGGCAGCGAACAGTGGGCAATCCCAACTATCGCCTTCGTCAACGTCTGGAAGCACATGGGCTACACAGCCCTGCTGATCTTCGCCGGCCTCCAGGCCATCCCCCACCATGTCTACGAAGTGGCTTCCCTGGACGGCGCGTCGCCAACGAGGACGTTCTGGAGCATCACCCTGCCGCTGCTGCGCCCGGTCCTGGCACTGGTCCTGGTAGTCAGCGTCATCGGCTCCTTCCAGGTCTTCGATACCGTCGCGATCACCACCCAGGGTGGCCCGGTCAACGCCACCCGCGTCATCCAGATGTACATCTACCAAAAGGCCTTCGCCGAATCGGACTTCGGCTACGCCTCGGCCCTGTCCGTCGTTCTCTTCGTGATCCTCGCCCTGGTGGCCTTCATCCAGATGAAGTTCCTCAAGGGCAATGAATCGGATCTGGACTAAGGAATCCCAGCCATGACTACCCAAACCCTTACCCGCAAACCAACCAACTGGCGCCGTATCGGTGCCTGGGCGCTAGTCGTCCTTGCACTCATCGCCACCATCCTCCCGTTCCTCTGGATGATTCGTACTGCGTTCTCCACCAATGGATCGCTGGCCTCCAACTCCACGAACCTCCTGCCGGCAGACTTCTCCTGGGGCGCGTTCAAGCGTGTCTTTGGAATGCAGTCCACCGAGGAAGCCCTCGCCGAAGGCGGTTCCGGCGCAGCCATCGACTTCTGGGTGTACCTGCGCAACTCGATCCTCTTTTCCACCGTAACAACAGCGTCCCAGGTCTTCTTCAGTGCCCTGGCCGCCTACGCCTTCGCCCGGCTCCGCTGGCCAGGACGGGACAAAGTCTTCGCCCTGTTCCTGGCCACCATGATGATTCCGGGTATCTTCACCGCTCTGCCCAACTTCCTCCTCATCAAGAATTTGGGCCTGCTGAACACGTTCGCCGGCCTAACGCTGCCGTTCCTGTTCATGTCCATTTTCGCCATCTTCTTCCTGCGCCAGTTCTTCCTCAGCATGTCCCGCGAAGTGGAGGAAGCAGCAATGCTCGACGGCGCCAAGCACTGGCGCATCTTCTTCCAGATCGTGCTTCCGAATGCAGCCGCCCCGCTGGCCACCCTCACGCTGCTGACGTTCGTGGGGCAATGGAACGAGTACTTCTGGCCACTGCTGGTCGCCAATGATGAGAACTCCCGGGTCCTCACCGTGGGCCTGGGTGTCTTCAAATCACAGTCCCCCCAGGGCGCCCCGGACTGGTCCGGCCTGATGGCAGCCACCATCGTTGCCGCACTGCCGGTCCTCATCCTGTTCATCGCCTTCGGCAAGAAGGTGGTCAACTCCATCGGCTTCTCCGGCATCAAATAAGCCGCAGACTCAACCGCTTCTCCCCTCACACACCTCACCCGGGCAAGCTCAGCCCTCCTCGAAAGGTCAATCATGAAGAAAACCCTAGGCGCCGTTGCTGCCGCCGCGGCCATCGCCATTTCCCTCTCCGCCTGCAGCGGCGGATCCACCGCCAGTGAGGCCAAGGGCGAAATCAACTACTGGCTCTGGGACGCCAACCAGCTCCCCGCGTACAAACAGTGCGCGGAAGACTTCCACAAAGCCAACCCCGACATCAAAGTCAAGATCACCCAGCGCGGCTATGGCGACTACTGGACCACCCTGACCAACGGATTCGTCGCCGGAAACGCCCCGGACGTCTTCACGAACCACCTCACCAAGTACCCCGAAATCGCTGCGCAGAAGCAGCTGCTCGCCCTCGACGACGCCGTCAAGAACGACAAGATCGACGTGGACATCTACAACGAGGGCCTCGCCGACCTTTGGCTAGGCCAGGACGGCAAGCGCTACGGCCTGCCCAAGGACTGGGACACCGTAGGCCTGTTCTACAACACGGCCATGACCGACGCCGCCGGGCTCACCGCCGAGCAGATGGCCAACCTGGACTGGAACCCGAAAGACGGCGGCAGCTACGAAAAGGCCATCGCCCACCTCACCGTGGACAAGAACGGCAAACGCGGCGACGAAGCCGGCTTCGATAAGAACAATGTCGCCGTCTACGGCATGGGCCTCGCCGGCGCGGGCTCCGGCCAGGGCCAGGCCGAATGGAGCTACCTCACCGGCACCACCGGCTGGACCCACACCGACAAAAACCCCTGGGGTACCAAGTTCAACTACGACGACCCCAAGTTCCAGGAAACCATCGCCTGGTGGGCCGGCCTGGTCGACAAGGGCTACATGCCCAAGCTTGAAACCACCGTCGGCGCCAGCATGTCAGACGTCTTCGGGGCCGGGAAGGCAGCCATCAACGTCAACGG
This sequence comes from Arthrobacter sp. NPDC093128, assembly GCF_040683875.1. NCBI lineage: Bacteria > Bacillati > Actinomycetota > Actinomycetes > Micrococcales > Micrococcaceae > Arthrobacter > Arthrobacter sp. NPDC093128. The sequence goes on along the minus strand of NZ_JBFBEY010000023.1, from coordinate 3,480 downwards.
CTCCTGGATGATCGGCCAGTACACCAGCTACAAGGGCATCAAAGCCGGCATTGCCCCGACACCCAAGGGACCCAACGGCAAGCGCGCGTCCATGTTCAACGGCCTGGCCGACTCGATCTGGGCCGGCACCAAGAACCCGGCTGCTTCCGTCAAGTGGGTCGAATACCTCGCCTCCTCCGACTGCCAGGACGTCGTAGCCTCCAAGGGCGTAGTTTTCCCCGCCATCAAGAGCTCCTCCGAAAAGGCCGCCGCGGCCTTCGAAGCCAAGGGCGTCAACGTCAACGCCTTCACCACCCACGTCAAGGACGGCACGACCTTCCTCTTCACCATCACCGAAAACGCGACAAAGGTCGATGGCCTCATGGCGCCGGCAATGGACGCTGTGCTGTCGGGCAAGAAGGACGCCAGCAGCCTGACCGAGATCAACGAAAAGGTCAACGCCCTCTTCAAGTAACCATCCGACGCCGGTGGGAGGGGCGGACCTTTTCGGTTCCGCCCCTTCCACCCGCGCGACAACGATCCACCCCTACAGGACCACCATGTACACAAATGCATCACATGAAGACCTCCTCCACGTTCGCGTCAAGGACCGCCGCCAATTAGAGGACCAACTGGACAAAGCAGTGAACATCCTCGCCGGACGGGCCCAGCACTGCGGCTGCAAAGGGATCCTCGTTGCCCGGCACTCCGCCCGGGACTTCACCGTCCAGCTCCACCCCGATATCCCGTACGGAACCATCCAGGAAAGGCAGGACTGGTAACCCGCAACGGGAACAGCCCCTCCTGGAAACCATGACCAGAAATCACCCATCCCACGGGATGAAACGCCGCCGGAAACCCCAACTCAACCCACGGAGAACCCCTTGACCCTGGACCTGCATGCGAACAGCACACGTCCCTTCCTGGCCGCCGGGATGGAGATCTCGATCGACCCTGCGCGTCAGGTCCTCACCCTGGCCACCCCCGACGGCGCATCCCTGGCGCGCCTTCGCCTGCTTGCCAGCATCAACACGACCGCCGGCACTGACGAAATCCGTGTCACAGACGTCAACGTCAACGCCCCCGACGGGAACCTCACCCAGATCGGAATCACCGCGATGAGCTCACTGTGGCAGCACCACCACACCCAGCTGCGCGCCGGCGTCGACGCCCTCGAACTGACCACCACCGTCCAGGGCACAGGCCGCATCACATCCATCCGCCAGCTCGGCGCCCACGTGGCCGGCTCCGGCCTGCTTCCCAGTGACCTGCTGCACAGTACCGTTTTCTCCCCCAACCCGGACCGGCCATGGCAGGTCCTCCGCCCGGCGGGGGAATCCGCAGCCCTGGGCGTAGTGGGAGACGGTGGTCAGCCCGGCGTCGGAAGATGGCTCTTCACCCCACCCCCACTGTGCCTGGCCCTCTCCCCCAACGACCCCGACGCCTCGCCGGCGTCTGGCGGGCCCTGCCTGATGATCGGTGTCGCAGCCAAGCGGCGCCCCTTCACCCAGTTCACGTACGACGCCCTCACCCCGGGCTTTTCCCTCCGTTACGACTACGACGGACACACTTCAGTCGAGGGCCACTTCAGCACACCCACACTCCTGCTGTTCCTCGCCGATAACCCCTACGACGGGCTCAAACGCTACCGCGAGCTGCTCGACGCACGAGGTCTGCTGCCCGCCCGCACCCAGGCCCCGCCCTCACCAGCGTGGCTCGAACCGATGTTCTGCGGCTGGGGCGCCCAAAACGCCGACGCACTGGCCTCCATCGGCGGTCAGCGCCCAGCAGTCGACCGGGCACGACAGGCAGACTACGACGGCTATCTCAACACGCTCACCACGCACGGAATCGTGCCCGGAACCATCGTCATCGACGACAAATGGCAGCAGGACTATGCCACCTGCCGGCCCGACACCGAAAAATGGCCGGACATGGCCGGGTGGATCCGGGAACGGCATGACGCCGGCCAGCGGGTCCTGCTCTGGTACAAGGCCTGGGACACCGAGGGCGCACCACCGGAAGCCTGCGTCCGTGACCACACCGGTCAGCCGGTCGCCCTCGACCCCGAATCACCGGCCGGGCGCAAACTGATCCGGCAAGCAGCACGGTCCATGATCGGCGAGCTCGGTGCCGACGGGATCAAAATAGACTTCACCGCCTCCACCCCCGCAGGCTCAGCCCTCACCCATGCCGGGCCGTCATGGGGAATCGACCTGCTCCACGAACTGCTCGCAGTCCTGTACCAGGCCATCAAGGAAATCAACCCCGACGCCCTCGTGGTCACCCACACACCAGACCCCGGCTTCCGCGACGTGACAGACATGCTCCGCCTCAACGACGTACTCATGCTCGACCAGCCAGGCGGCCACACCGAACCACCCAACACCACCCCCGGCACCGGCGTTGTCGACACCATGACCCACCGCGCCCGGGTCGCCACATCTGCATGCCCGGAACTGCTGATCGATACCGACGGGTGGGCCCTGCCCAGCCAAGCCGCCTACCAGAGCTGGACCTCGGCACAAGCCGGTCTCGGGGTTCCCAGCCTCTACTACACCGACCGCCTCGATGTACCCGACCCCAGCGAACAACCCATCCCGCCCTCGTCCCTGCACGCCACAGCGCAGCACTGGGCAGCCTACCGGGCCACGCTAACCGTCGAGTCTAAATAGCGTACGGAAAAAAAGCGGGGGTGTGCAGCGTCGGATGGCGGGAGGCTGCACACCCGCCGCGAAACACAGCAGCTTGGGCTTCGCTCGAAGCATCTGAGCGCCGCCTGCACCAAGGAGTCAGTGCGCCCTGGCTTTGTTGCGGCCCTCACGTACATGCTGACCTCCTGGGTTGACCCTTTCCGGCCGGTTCATTCCTGCCTTCAAACTTCCCTCACCCGTGCGCCGGCCCGCTTCTCCCAGCGGCAGGCAGAAAGGCACCAATGACCTATTCGGCTGCGAACACCCGCTATGAATCCATGCCCTACCGCCGCGTCGGACGCAGCGGCATGAAACTTCCCGCCATCTCCCTTGGCCTGTGGCATAACTTCGGCGACGACAAGCGGTTTGATGAGCAGCGCGCCATCCTCCGCCGAGCCTTCGACCTGGGCATCACCCACTTCGACCTGGCCAACAACTACGGCCCGCCGGACGGCTCGGCCGAAACCAACTTCGGCCGCCACCTGCAGGACGACTTCGCCCCCTACCGGGATGAACTCGTCATCTCCACGAAAGCCGGCTACTACATGTGGCCCGGCCCGTACGGCGAATGGGGCTCCCGCAAATCCCTGATCTCCAGCCTGGACCAGTCCCTGCAGCGCATGGGCCTGGATTACGTGGACATCTTCTACAGCCACCGGCCGGACCCCGAGACGCCCATGGAGGAAACCATGGGGGCGCTGGACTACGCCGTGCGTTCGGGCAAGGCGCTGTACGCGGGTATCTCCTCCTACACTCCGGAACAGACCATCGAGGCGGCCCGGATCCTGAAGGAACTCGGCACGCCGTT